>DASRQW010000236.1 GCA_035696245.1 Longimicrobiaceae bacterium
CACAACGCATCATCCACGCTCCAGATCGTCGGATCATCCGGTCTCTTCTTCTTCGGCTCGCTCATACGCGACAGTCTAACTCTTCCTCAACTTTCCGGATAGGGTCTTACTGGTACTTCACCATCGCCTGCACGTACACGGTATCACCTGAGCCCTCGACTGAAAACCCGAACGCAGCCACCCCTCCCAGGGGCTCCCAGCCTTGCCGCATCGCCTCCCGCACCTGGTACTCGAGCCCCACGCGAGGGTGTGGCTGTAGCGAGTGGAACCGAGCCTCTACCAGCATGTACTCTGCGATCTTTCGCTCCATCATCGTTCCTCTCTGTCGTGGTTCATTGAAGGTCCCCGCACCGCCTCACTGATCGCCAGCGCCATCATGCACGCGCCGCCCTCGATCCCGCAAGCCGCACGTGGAAACTTAAAGGCAAAAACGCGCACGGTTGCTGGTTTCGTGTCCGGCAGACCGAACACAACGTAGGGGGCAGGCCGGAACCTTAAACGTGAAAGAGCCCGCAGTTGCTGAGGTTTTTGTTGGCGCCTCGGGTCGGTTTGCTTGGATAGAACGAAACGTGCGAGGCCGCTCTCGGATGGGCGCGGCCTCGCGCTTCTATCGCGGTACGAACCACTCCGGATGAGGAACGGTTCCTCGTTGACCTTGTCGTCGTCAAGCAGGTTGACAGGCGCAGCCCGGCCGATGGACATCTCCCGATCTGGCCACCCTCCGTAATCCGGAACGAGAGGGCCTCACACGGAGGCGATGTCGATGTGCCGCTCGCTATTCGCCCACGATGGCTGGAGCCAGCGCGCCGCGCTCTCCACCTCGGGCATGCTGAGGCCGTGGCCGCCGGGCGTCCACTCGTGCGTGACGTCCGCGCCGGCGGCGCGCAGCATGTCCGCCAGCCGCTGCGCGTTGTTTGCGGGGATCACGGGGTCCGTGCGGCCGGAACCCATGAAGATGCGCGTGCCCGCCAGGTCCGGCGCGGCCTCCGGCTGGAGCGGCACCATGGCCCGGAAGAGCACCGCGTTCCGCAGCAGCCCCGGCCGCAGCAGCAGCGCCGCCGAGGCGATGTTGGCGCCGTTGCTGAAGCCCACCGTCACCATCCGCCCCGCGTCGAAGCCGTAGTGCGCCGCCGCCGCCCCGACCCACTCGGCAAGCTCGTGCGTGCGGGCCACCAGGTCCGCCTCGTCGAACACGCCCTCGGCCAGGCGGCGGAAGAAGCGCAGCATGCTGCCCTCCAGCACCTTGCCGCGCGGGCTGAGCATGGCGGCGCCCGGCACCAGCGCCTGGCCCAGCTCAAGCAGGTCGTGCTCGTCGCCGCCCGTGCCGTGCAGCAGGAGCAGCGTGGTGCCCGCCGCCGCGCCCGAGCCGGGCACCCAGCGGTGGACGAAGTCCCCCGCCGCGGCGCTCACCGGCCCTCCACGGGCAGCGTGCCGGGCAGGTGGAAGGCCGGCAGCACGCGCTCGATCTCCGCGCGGCGCGGCTCGTACTGCGGCGGCAGCATCAGCGCCTCGCCCAGGCGCTCGCGCGGCTCGTCCACGTCGAAGCCCGGTGCGTCGGTGGCCAGCTCGAACAGCACGCCGCCCGGCTCGCGGAAGTACACCGAGTGGAAGTACTCCCGGTCGATCACCGGCGTGGGCTGCGCGCCCGCGGCCTCCGCGCGCGCGCGCAGCTCCAGCTCGCCCGCGTCGTCGCCCGTGCGCCACGCCACGTGGTGCACCGTGCCCGCGCCGCCCGCCCCGCGCGGGAAGCCGCCCACGGTCCGCACGTCCACCAGCGTGCCCGGGCCGCCGTCGCCCGCCGCGAAGCGCGAGACGTTGCCCTCGTCAGCCACGTGGCGGAAGCCCAGCGTGTCCGTGAGCATCCGCACCGTCTCCTCTCCCGCCTCCTCCCACAGCGCCACGGAGTGCACGCCGCGGATGGCGTGCTCCGCTGGCACGTCCGCGCCCTCCCAGGCGCCGCGCGATGCCGCGTCCGGGTGCACGGTCAGCTCCAGCAGCAGCCCGTCGGGATCGCGGAAGGCCAGCACCGGCGCCCCGAACCGCCGCGACGGGCGCTCGTGCTCCACGCCGTGCGCCACCAGCCGCTCGATCCACCAGCCCAGCGACTCCGGCGGCACTGCCAGCGACGTCACCGCCGCCTGGCCCACGCCCTGCCGCCCGCGCCGCGCGCCGGGCCATGGGAAGAAGGTGAGGATGCTGCCCGGCGTGCCCGCCTCGTCGCCGTAGTAGAAGTGATACGTCTTGGGGTCGTCGAAGTTGACCGTCCGCTTCACCATCCGCAGCCCCAGCGTGCCAGCGTAGAAGTCCACGTTGCGCTGCGGGTCCGACGCGATGGCCGTGACGTGGTGAATGCCGAGTGCGCTGGTGCTCATCCGTCCTCCATTTTCCCTCCGGCGTTCCGCGCCGGTGCGTGGGCCGGCCACGCGGCCGGCCCGTCTCCAATCCCCCGAAACCCGCCGCCGCCGCTCCCGCTCAGCGGAAGTCGGCCACGTCCTCCACCGCGTGCCGGTGGTGCGGGAAGCCCTCCTCGTCCGCCACGCCCAGCGCAACCAGCGCGGGAACGGTGGCGTGCGCCGGCAGGCCCAGGATCTCCTTCACCTCGTTGGGCTTGAAGCCCAGCATGGGCGAGGTGGCGTAGCCCAGCGACTGCGCGGCCAGCATCAGGTATCCCAGGGCGATGTAGCTCTGCCCGGCGCCCCACGCCTCGCGCTCCTCGTCCGTCTTGCCCGCGAAGGTGTCGCGCACCTGCTGGGCCACCGCCGGGCGCCGCTCTTCCGGGTAGTTGGGGTGCACGGTGCGCTCGATGTCCCCCAGCGCCCCCGCCACGTCGCTGTACATCACGATCACGGCGGGCGCGGCGCCCACCTGCGCCTGGCCGTAGGCCGCGGCGCGCAGCCGCTGCTTCAGCTCCGGGTCGCGCACGACCACGAAACGCCAAGGCTGCACGTTGAAGGCCGAAGGCGCCAGCCCCGTGACCCGCAGGATCTCGCGGAGGTCCGCCGCGGGCACCGGCTGGTCCTTGTACTTCCGGATCGACCGGCGCGCTTCGGCGGCCTCGGTCACCGTGAGGGTGGTGCTTTCCGTGTACATGGTGCTCTCCTGTTGCACGTGTGGAAAATGCATCTATGAACTATCCGTTTGCAGCCATGCGGGCGCTGTACCTGCTCGGGCCGATGCCAGTCTGCACCGTCTCGGCCGTGGGTCGTCCCGAAGGCAAATAAATCTTACTACTAAGATACATGGATTGGCATGCGAAGTCAACCCGTCAGCGTGAGTCCGTCTGCAGATCGACTCGGTAGATGCACGCAGGTGCGCGCTTCCTCGCGTCGGCACGTGAGCGCCCGATCGCCGGTGTTTGACTCAGATGCGGTCGCCCGGTAGGCTCAGCTATTGGGAGAGATGAACGTCAGACGAGGGACGGACGATGAAGGCGCTCTGCTTCGACAGGTTCGGCGGGCCGGAGGTGCTGGAGTACCGCGAGCTGCCCGATCCGCAGGCCGGCCCGGGCGAGGCGATCGTGAGGATGCGCGCCGTGGGGCTCAACTTCGCCGACGTGTACCGGCGGAAGGGCAGCTACCACCTGGCTGGCCAGCCGCCATACGTCCCCGGATACGAAGGCGCCGGCGTCGTCGTGCGCGTCGGCCCGCCCCCAGCGACGGAGGACGCGGATGCGGGGAAGATGCCGCGCGTCGGCGACCGCGTTGGCTTCGCCGACGTGCCGTTCGCGAATGCGGAACTGGTCGCCGCGCCCGCGTCGAGGCTCATCCCGCTCCCGGACGACGTCTCGTTCCAGACGGCCGCCGCGTCGCTGCTCCAGGGGCTCACCGCGCAGTACCTGACGCGCGACAGCCACCCCGTCGCGCCGGGGCAGACGGTGGCGGTGCACGCGGCGGCCGGCGGCGTGGGCCTGCTGCTCGTGCAGATCGCGAAGCTGCTTGGGGCGCGCGTGATCGGCCTCACGTCGAGCGAGGAGAAACGCGCCGCGGCGCTCGCCGCCGGTGCGGAGCAGGTGGCGCTGTACGGGGAGGAGTGGGTAGATGCGGTGCGCGCGTTCGGCGGTGGGACGGGTGTGGACGTGGTGTACGACTCCGTGGGCTCCACCCTGCGCGACAGCCTGCGCGCGGTACGGACTGGCGGGCACGTGGTCTTCTACGGCATGGCCGGCGGCGACCCGCAGCCCGTGGACCCCCGCCTGCTGATGGACGAGTCGAAGTCGCTCACCGGCGGCGACCTGTGGAACGTGCTCACCGGCCACGCCGAGCGCGTGCGCCGCTCCGCCGAGCTGTTCGGCTGGATCCGCGACGGCCGCCTGCACGTGGAGGTGAGCCGCACCTTTCCCCTCGCCGAGGGCGCCGCCGCCCACGCCTTCCTCGAAAGCCGCCGCAGCATCGGCAAGGTCCTGCTGGTGCCGTGAAGCTTCTCGTCGCTTCGGGCCAATGAAGTAGCTCCCGGATTCCGTCTCGCCCCGCTCACCGGAGCCGAGCTCGCATCACCCGAGACGTCGCACCGCGGCTCCGGTGAGCGGTCGCCGGCCCAACGCGATCTGCATCCCGGCTCCTGGTTCCGGAAGAACGCGAGCCCTCCGCTCGGAAGCGGAGGGCTCGCTGGCATCTGCCGTGTCCTGCCCCCGCCGTTACGAGGTGGCGAGCGAGGGCGGGTTCGCGGGCACGATGCCCGTGGTGTCGGTGGGCGCGGTGGGGTTTTGGGGCCCCTGCTTCGCCTGGAGCGGGTCGGTGGGCCCGGCGCTGCCGCACGCCGCCGCCGAAGCCGCCATCACGCTCGCCGTCAGTGCCGCGTAGAGCACGTTCCGTTTCGACGTCATCGCACTCCTCCTGGTTCGGAACCCTTCCCGCCGGACCCTCCCGGCAGCGGCTATTCCCATTCGCATACTCCATGCCTGCAACGGGTTAGCTGCAAGCAGGATGGAGAAACGGTCGAATCGTAGTCACTCGCCGAGGCGCGGAACGGAGCATCGGGCGAAAGTCTGCGGTAGGCATCAGCCCACCGTCCTGAGCCTGCCGGATCTAAATCAGCCTGGACCAATGAAGCGGGGGCCTTCGCGCTGCTGCCCAGAGAGGAGTATCGCGAGAGCATACCCGTGAGGACACCGGCATCTACAGGTTCGGCGTGTCGGTCTTCGCGTAGACACACAAAATAGCCACGACGACAATCGTATGCAGACGAATTATGTTGCTAGCGCGTGTTTCCGCGATTATCCTCTTGGCGCCTTCCGAACGGCGGAATTCCCGCCATCCCACCCCCGCGTACAGTGAGGAAACGCATCATGGCCCGGTACCACGAAGTCGTGCAGGAGCTCGTCGGTCTCATCAAGAAGAACAAGTGGGGAGGTGACTTCGAGAAGGCGATCGAGAACGCGCGCGCCAAGAACATCCCCGAGCTGAGCGACATCCGGAACCTGGACGATTACCTGGGCTACATCGACGGGTTGCTTCGGTGGGTGCCCAGCGAGGACTTTCCGGGGCGGGAGGTCTACAACCGCATCTGCAAGTTCTACTTCATCCTGGACCAGGACCCGGTGGTGAGGCTGCAGACGGCCGTGGTCCCGCACCCGGACGCGCCGCCGCTCACCCCGCTGTCCGCGTGGATGGTGCGCTACGCCAACTCGATGGGCGCGTTCCTGGACACGCCCGAGTCGCTGACGCCCGAGTCGCTGAAGTCGTTCTTCGATTCGCCGAGCTACAACATGGACGACTACATCGTCCCTCACGGCGGCTGGAAGACCTTCAACCAGTTCTTCGCCCGGAACTTCAAGCCGGGCTACCGGCCCGTGGCGGCGGTGGCCGACCAGCACGTGATCGTGTCGCCGGCAGATTCCACCTTCGCGGGCCAGTGGGAGATCCGCCCCAACTCGCAGGTCACGGTGAAGAACCTGCACTGGTCCATCGAGGAGCTGCTGGAGGGCAGCCCGTTCAAGGACCGGTTCACGAACGGGCAGTTCATGCACGCCTTCCTCAACACCACCGACTACCACCGCCAGCACGCCCCGGTGGGCGGAACGGTGGTGGAGGCGCGCGTGATCCCCGGGCAGGTGTACCTGGAGGTGGACGCGGACCCGGTGCCCGGCGACCCGGACGGACGTCACCGCCTGCGCATGCGCCGCACGTTCGACGCGCCGGACAACGCGGGCTACCAGTTCGCGCAGGCGCGGGGGCTGGTGGTGCTGGACACGCCCATCGGCCTGGTGGCGGTGCTTCCCATCGGCATGGCGCAGGTGTCGTCCATCATCCTCACCGCCGAAGAGGGCGTCACGCTGCGCAAGGGCGAGGAGATCTCGTACTTCCAGTTCGGCGGGTCGGACATCATCGTGCTGTTCGAGGCGCGCAGCAACGTCTGCTTCAGCGCCCAGCCCAACGTGCACTACAAGACCGGGACGAAGATCGCCCAGGCGTACCCGGTGATCTGACGGTCCGGGCGCTACGACATTGGTAGAGATACGACGGGAGGATGCACCGGCGGCCGGTGCATCCTCCCGTCTCTGCATCTCCCTGCCACCTCGTGCCCGGGATGCTGCGTCCCGGCGGACGAGGATCCGCCGCTACTGCTCCTGCTGCGGGTGCGGCGCGCCGCCCTGCTGCTGGGCATGCATCATCTCGGCGCAGCAGCGGGCGCAGTCGCTCATCTGGCCGTCGTGGCCGTCATGCCCGCCGTCCATCGGCCGGGGAGGCATGCCGGGGCCGCCGTGCATCTCCATCCCCGGTCCGCCGTGCATCTCCATCCCCGGTCCGCCGCGCATCTCCATGCCGGGGCCGTGCATCGCCATCATCTCGTGGTGCATGTCCGCGACCTTGCGGAGCTGGTCGGCCGTGAGGATCGCGTGGACGTCGCGCATCATCCGGAACTGTGCGACCGCCATGTCGGTCTCCGCGCGGGAGTGGCGCTCCAGCGCGGCGCGGAAGGCCGCCTCGTCCTGCGCGTCCCACCGCGGCGGGCCGGCTGCGCGCATCGTCTCGGTCATGCGCTGGTGCTCGGCGCGCGCGCGGGCATCGAGCGCCTGGAGCCGCGACACCTGGTCCGCGTTCAGGCCCAGGTCGGCGCGGTGCATGAGCAGCATGGACACCGGCGACTCGGCGGGGCCCATCATCCCCTCGCCCATGCGCATTCCGGGCGGCATGGGGTGGCGCATGGCGCCGGCCTGCGCCTCGGGCATGCAGCCTCCGGGCTGGCTCTGCTGTCCCGCCACGCACACCGGTGCAGGCTGGCGGTCCTGCTGCGCGGCCGCCGGCGCCGCGATACACGCCGCCGCGAAGGCGAGCGTGAGAAGCTTTGCGTTCATCTGGATCTTCTCCGAAAGTCGTGAGATGTGGGGCGGTGCGATGCGCATCGCCGCCTGTCCTGCCGGATCGACGCCGCTGCGGGCGGGGCTCACGCTCTCGGAGGGTGGAAGGGTCCGCGGGCGAGCAGGAGGTCCGGCGCCTCGCCGGGCACCGCGAACCCAGGTGCTGCGGATGCGACGGGTGGCGCAGCAGGCGTAGTGGGGGGCGATGCGAGGGCGGCCAGCCATCCGCCGGGACCACCGGCCATCGGACACTCCGGCATCCGCGGCGGCGGACAGCGATGCATCGGCATTCCCGCATCATCACCGGCGAGGCGCATCTCCAGCGCGTGCGCGTGGAAGCGCCGCATCGCTCCCGGCATCTCGGCGCCGATGGTCGGCGGCGGAGGCGGGCCCTGCATCTCCCGCATGACGGCGCACTCCGCCCACTGCCCGGCCGCCGCCGAAACCGGCAGCAGCAGGAGCGAGAGCAGCGCGAACGCGGTGCGGAGACGCGGGATCATGCGGTGACCATCATCCCTCCCATTGTGGGCGAGCTTCGCGATTCCGTTCTTCCCTCCACCCGCCGTCGAGGGCGCACATCCGCGGTCCGGGGTCACGGCCGTAGATGCGTGGCGGACGGAGGCGTCATCGGTCGCGGCACGTAGAACATCTTCAGTCACCGCGTAGTTCCATCGCCGTGGCAACGACGAGGCGGACGGCTACTCGAGCCGGCGCAGGACGCGAAGGGCGAGCGCCTTGAGCCTGCCGCGGTACGGCGGGAAGAAGACGTCCACCATTGCGGCGCGCCCCTGCACCAGCACCGACCGCTCGTGCGAGAACGCGCGGAAGCCGAAGCGGCCGTGGTAGCTGCCCTGCCCGCTCTCGCCCACGCCGCCGAACGGTAGGCTCGGGTTGGCGAGGTGGATCAGCACGTTGTTCACCACCGTCCCGCCCGCCGAGGTGCCGCCGATGAGGGCCTCCACCACCGCCCGCCGACGGCTGAAGACATACATTGCCAGCGGCTTGGGCCCGCGGCGCACGTGCGCCACCACTTCTTCGATCGAGCGGAAGGTGAGGATGGGCAGGATGGGCCCGAAGATCTCCTCGCGCATGGCGGGCGAGTCGGCGCGGACGCCGGTGAGCAGCGTGGGCGCCACGTAGCGCCCGGCCTCGTCCGTGCGCCCGCCCGCCTCCACGCGTGCGCCTGCGGCCACGCTCTCGCGCAGGAGCGCGTCCAAGCGGCGGAACGCCCCCGCGTCAACGATGCGCGCGAAGTCCGGCGATCGCTGCCGCTCATCTTCCGTGGCGCCATAGAACTCCGCGATCGCCGTCTGAAGCTCCGCCACTAGCTCGCGCTCGCGGCCGGCGTGGACCATCACGTAGTCCGGCGCCACGCACGTCTGACCCGCGTTCACGAACTTGCCCCAGGCGATGCGCCGCGCTGCCGCGCGCACGTCCGCCGTCTCGTCCACCACCGCCGGCGACTTGCCACCCAGCTCCAGCGTCACGGTGCCGAGGTGCTTCGCCGCGGCAGCCATCACCTTTCGGCCCACTGCGGTGCTGCCGGTGAAGAACACGTGGTCGAACGGCAGCTCCAGCAGCGCCTCCGCCGTCGCCACGCCTCCACCGACCACCGCAACCTCTTCGGGTGGAAACGCATCCGCCACCAGCCGCTCCAGCACGCGCGCCGTGTGCGGCACCTTCTCGGACGGCCGGAGGATGGCGCAGTTGCCGGCCGCCACCGCCGCGACCAGCGGGTTGATGAGCAGGTTGAAGGGATAGTTCCAGGGCGAGAGGATGAGCACTACGCCCTACGGCTCGTACCGCAACTCGCTGCGCGTGCCGGCGAGCAGCAGCGGCGTGCGGGCACGCACGGGCCGCATCCACCGCTTCACGTGGCGGATGGCATGGTTCACCTCGTCCAGCGCGGGGTGAACCTCGGCCACCTCCACCTCGGTCGCCGGCTTGCCGAAGTCCGCGTGCATCGCTTCCGCCAGGTCGCCGCGGTGGGCGATGATCGCATCGCGCAGCCGCCGCAGCTTGGCAACGCGGTCGCGCGCGGGCGCCGCGGCCACGCTCCACCGGTTCCGCTGCTGGAGCGCGAACACCTCCCGCGCCTGCGCGATCTGCGCCGCATCGTCCGCATCTCCCGCGGGCTCCCCCTGGACGGTAAGCTGCGGAAGCGGGTAAGGGATGATGTTCATCACCGCACCGGCAGCTTCGGCAGCACTTCACCGCTCCCGCCGGCCGCGTCGTCATCCGGCCGGTTGCCAGGCCCCTTTGCGCTCAGATCCATCGCTCCCTCCACGGTGCCGGATCCACTGGCCGCCCTACCGGCACGGGCTGCGCCACCGCTGACCCAAACAGGGGCTCGGCCGACGTCGATGCCGTGATCGCGCCGCTCCGCATCCCTTCCAGCATGCTCGCCATCATCGTGCGGAGGTCTTCCGCGAAGTCTACTCGGAAGCGTCGCAGGTCCGGGTCGTCCATGGCGCGGCAGACCACGGCGCTCGGCTCGTGCAGCTGCCACACGCCCACGACGAGCGCCTGGAGGTGCACCATGAGCCGTGCCCCTTGGCCGCGCGAGAGGAACGGCAGACGCGACTCCAGCAGCCCGCCGGTCGCAGCGACCCGCGCGTAATGCGTACGCTTGAAGGCGAGTGCCGTTTCGAGCTCCACGTTGTGCTCCACGATGGCGCCCATGATCGAAAGCAGCCGCGCCAGTGTCTCACGTCCCGCGAGGGAGCTCACGAGCGCGTCCGCCACCTCCGCCGGCCGCCACTCGCCGGCACGGTTGACGAGCCGCGCATCGACGTCGCTGAACCAAATGTCGGAGAGCTGTTCCACCAGCGCGAGGAATACCTCGTCCTTGGTGCGGAAGTAGAGGTACAGCGTGCCTTTCGCGAGCCCGGCCCGCTCGGCGAGCGCCGCCATGGTGAACGCCACGAACGACGGCTCCTCCTCGTACATCCGCAGTGCCATGTCCAGGATCGCCCGCCGCCGTCCCCGCTTGTCCTCGTCCGACCTCGCCCGGTGCACTTTCGCCATCGCAAGCCTCTGGAAGATGGTGCGACTCCCTCACCCGCAGAATAGTGACTGTGGGTCAGAAGTCAACGCTGCCGTGGAAGTTGACGGGTCTGAGCTTGCGCGCCGGTGAGGGTACCGCCGATACGTCTGAGGCCAGAACGAGAAAGCGCCGCGGCTCGGAAGAGTGCGGCGCATAGCGAAGTCCGTCGTGGCGGCGGGATCAGCCCTGATCGCGGGGCTTCCGGCGGATGGGATAGTGGTACGGCGCAGGTTCTTCCGTCTCACGGATCTCGGCCGCCAAGGCGCGGAGGGTGTCCATCCAGGCAGGCGGCGGTGCCTGGGCGCGCCGGTATGCGGAGTCCAGGTACTCGATCAGCCCGTCCACCGCTTCGGCGCGGCGGCCGTCGGGCACGTTCTCGAACATCTCCATCACCAGGATGGGGATGTCGAGCGGCCCGTCCAACGCCTCGCCGTGGCGGGCGCGCTCGCGCAGGTAGGCGGTGCGCAGCTTGGGCCAGTTCTTCCGGGGGCTCACATGGTTGTTGACGAACTTCTCCAGCGAGCTGCGGTGCACGTCGATCTGGTCCGACATGTACCGGTACGAGGTCTCCTTCACGCGCATGTGGAAGTAGGCACGCACCTCGTCCACGTGCACGCGCTCGTAGCGGTGCCCGGTTTCGGCGGCGGGTTCGTCCGCGGCCTGTCCCTTCCGTCCCTCATCCGGTGGAGTACACTGGCGATGATAGGCGCCGGTCTCAGGCTCCGCAAGGCCGCTTTCGTGCGGTCGCGCCGCCGGAACCCGCGACCCGCGCCGAGGTCCACCGTCTCATCGTTGGACGGGACTCGGCGCGCAGCAAAAGAAAACCGCCGGCCGGCAACTGCCGGCGGGCGGTGAATCCATCAGGAGAACAGGGTCGAAGAAGGCTACTTCTCGCCATCGTCCGGCGGCGGCGTGCCCTTCTTCTTGCCCGGCCGCGGCTTGGGCAGCGGGTACTCGACGCTGGAGGTGGAGCCGGGGCGCTGGATCTCGCGCTCGGCCATCTCGCGCACCTTGTCGATCCATTCCGGGCGCGGTGCGTCGGTAAGGCGGAACATCTCCTCGTAGTGCTGTCCGGTGCGCAGCAGCACCTCGGCGCGGCGGGCGTACGGGATGCCCACCAGCGTCTCGAGCAGCAGCAGCGCGATGTCTTCGGGGTCCTGCAACGATGCGTACCTCGCGCGGCGGTCCCGAAGGTACCAGCCTCTCATCTTCTCCCAGACCTTCTCCGGGTCTCCCACCTCGTAGCGGAAGTTGTCCACGGAGCTCTTACCCACGCCGATCTCGCCCGCCAAGTCGCGCAGCGAGTCGGTGGTCAGGCGGAACTCGACCCAAGAGCGCACGCGGCCCACAAGCGCGCGCTTGTTGAGCCGGCCCTCGTCGCCGCCATCGGAACGGTCCCGCTCGGGATCACGTCCATTGTGTCCATCGTCAGGTGGAGTACACTGTCGATTTTAGAGCGCGAAGCGGTTGCCCGCAAGATGCCGCCTCGTCGTGCGGCTCCAACGGAGTCCGTTCAGCCGGCATGCGGCCACGGCTGCTTCCGGTAGATGTGTCGATCACCGTCGGTGATCGGTCGTAGAAGGTTTGCGGGGATGGCAGAATACCGATCACGCCCGATCTTGGGGATGTTGGATCTCCACACCCCTTTCCTGCCGTCGTGTGTACCTGTAAGATGTGCTCTCCGTCCACATCTTACAGGTACACGCATGGCACGCATTGGCATCTTCGCCGACGAGAGCGGCAACTTCGACTTCTCGCGCGGGCCGGGTGCGAGCCGGTACTTCATCCTCACGACCGTGGCGTGTGCCGACTACGGCGTGGGCGATGCGCTGATCAGGCTGCGGCGCGAGATCGCGTGGCAGGGTCACGGCGTCAACTCCGAGTTCCACGCCACCGAAGACTCGCTGGAAGTGCGCGGACGCGTGTTCCGCCTGCTGTGCGAGCACGAGTTCCGCATCGACGTGACGATCCTGGAGAAGGCGAAGGCCGCGCCCTGCACCCGGGCGAGCGAGGATGCTTTCTACCAGCACGCTTGGCAGCACCACCTGGCGCACGTCGCACCGCAGATCGTCTCGCCCACGGACGAGCTGTTCGTAGTCGGCGCATCGCTGGGCACGAAGAAGAAGCGCGCATTGATGCACCGGGCGGTCAGGGACGTGGTGGATGCCGTCGCCCCGTGCGCGGAGTACCGGACCGTCTCGTGGTCGGCCGATAGCGAGCCCTGCCTCCAGGTGGCTGACTACTGCTGCTGGGCGCTGCGGCGGAAGTGGGAGCTGTGCAATCTCGCGGAGTACAACCTGATCGCCCGGAAGATCGTGACTGAGGTCGACCTGTGGGCGGGCGAGACGGAGCTGTACTATTGAAGTGGCGCTTGACACGGAAGAAGGCGGGGCCTATTTTTGCAGCAGGAAGAATCCGGCATTTGCGGTTGGCGAAAGAGCCCCTGGGCTCTGCCGCGGGACACCGAGGCTAGCCAGCCGTGCCGAGATCCAGGAAGGGCGCAACGGAGCAATCCGGTGCGCCCTTCTTTTTTGCGTCCACCTCTGTCATCTAGAAGTCTGTTGAAAAACGCTGCGCCTCAGGGTGTGAAGCGGTAGATTGAGGGAGCGAATCTACTGGTGAACTCCTCTTCTGCGTAGAGCGATGCTCGGGCGAAACGACACTCCGCTGGAGCTGTTCCAGATGGTGG
>DASRQW010000237.1 GCA_035696245.1 Longimicrobiaceae bacterium
TGCCGTCGTCCACGATGTCCGAAGACAGCTCGGGCGGCGTCACCTCCAGCGCGCGGCGCACGGCGCCCAGGATGGCGGCGATGGGCTCCTCGATGGCGGCGCGGATGTCTTCGGAGTAGATGCGCACCGTCTTGGGGATGCCGGAGACCAGATCGCGGCCGTTGACGTCCATCTCCCGCTCCTCGGTGAGCGCCGATGCGGAGCCGAGCTGGATCTTCACTGTCTCGGCCGTCGCCTCGCCGATGAGCAGGTTGTAGTGCTTGCGGATGAACGCCATGATGGCCTCGTCCATCTCGTTGCCGCCCACGCGGATGGACGCGTCGGCCACGATGCCCGAGAGGGCGATGACGCCGATCTCGGTGGTGCCGCCGCCCACGTTCACCACCATCGACCCCTTGGGGCTCAGCACGGGCAGCCCCACGCCGATGGCCGCCGCCATGGGCTCGGAGATGAGGAAGACCTCCTTGGCGCCGGCGCCCGAGACGGCTGCGCGGACGGCGCGGCGCTCCATCTCGGTGATGCCCGACGGGACGCCGATCACGATGCGCGGCTTGGTGCGGAAGAAGCCCTTGGGGAGGATGCTGGCGATGAAGTGCCGCAGCATCAGCTCGGCCATGTCCACGTCGGCGATCACGCCGTCGCGCATGGGACGCACGGCGGTGGTGCCCTCGGGGGTGCGGCCCAGCATGCGCTTGGCTTCCAGCCCGATCGCGCGGACCTTGCGCGTGCGGCTCTCGACGGCGACCACGGAGGGCTCGTTGAGCACGATGCCCAGGCCCTTCACCTGGATGAGCGTGTTGGCGGTCCCGAGGTCGATGGCGATGTCGGACAAGGCGAAGCCCCTCCACGTGTAAGCCGGGCCGCCCCGCCCGCCGCGCGCGTTCGCGGCGGGCGCGCTGCGGGCCCGCCGCGAATCTAACCCGCCCGCTTTCCGCCGGACAGGCTCCGGCCCCTCCGCGCGTGCCCTTCCCGCATCTGCTCCGCGCGCCCGAAGCAGGCGCGTCCATTGACCGCCGCGGGGGCGGCGCTTATGCTCCGGCGCCCGCGCGGAGCGGGCCCACACCACACATCCCGAGGCCCGGCGCATGTTGTTCCACCGCATCACCGAAGGCATCCGCGTCACCGCGCAGCCGCGCTACCTGGCCGAGCGGTCCGACCCGGACGAGGAGCGCTACGTCTTCACGTACCGCATGCGCATCGAGAACGTGGGCGACACGCCGGCCACGCTGCTGTGGCGGCACTGGTACATCCACGACGCGGAAGCGGGCGACAGCGAGGTCGAGGGCGAGGGCGTGGTGGGCGAGCAGCCCACGCTGGTTCCCGGCGGCGTGCACGAGTACGAGAGCTTCTGCGTGCTGGAGGCGCCGGAGGGGCACATGGAGGGCTCGTACGAGTTCGTGCGTCCGGACGGCACCACCTTCCGGGCCGCGATCCCCCGCTTCCTCCTCCGCACGTACTCGGATTGAGCGACAGCCGGGGAGACGTTAGATGCGGGAGATGCGTCGCGTTTCCGGGGCGTAATCGCGTGCGGAGAGGGCGGATGCGATGAATCGCACCCCTACCGGCCGAAGGCGTGGTGGGGTTCGGTAGAGATGGTGAGTCGGGGGAAACGGCGGATGAGAAAAGGGGAGCGCGTCCGGTGCGGATGCGCTCCCCTTTCTTTTCGGTAGATGCGGGTGTCCGACGTCGCGGCGTCAGGCCGGGGCGCGGTGGTGGTAGGCGCCGGTGAAGTCGGTGCCGCCTGTGTCCGCGCCTTCCAGGACGGCTTCGTCCAGCTCCGCGCGGGCGAGGACGGCGCCGCGCAGGTTGGCGCCGCGGAGGCTGGCGCCCTCCAGGTTCGCTTCCGTAAGGTCCGCGCCTGCCAGGTCGGCCCCGTCCAGCGCGGCGCCGCACAGGTTCGCGCGCGACAGCCGCGCGCTGCGGAAGCCCGTGCCCCGCGCCCGCGCCCGCGCCAGGTCCGCCGTGGAGAGGTCCGCGCCGGCGAAGTCCGCGTCGTCCAGCTCGGCGTGGCGCAGGTTGGCGCCGGCCAGGCGGGCCCGCGGCAGCTTGGCGTCACGCAGGTCGGCCAGGTGCAGGCTCGCCTCCTCCAGCACCGCGCCGGTGAGCACGGCGTCGCGCAGGTTGGCGCGTGTGAGGTCCGCGCCCGTGAGGTCCGCGGCGGAAAGGTCGGCGCCGGACAGGTTCACGGCGTCGTGGCTCCCGGTGCGGATGCAGTTGGCGTCGCGCAGGTTGGCCCCGCTCAGGTTCGCGCCGCTCAGGTCGGCCCCGCACAGGCAGGTGCCGCTCAGGTCCGCGCCCGCCAGGTTCGCGCCGGCGAGCCGCGTGCCGCGCAGCACCGTGCCGGTCATGTTCACGCCCGAGAGGTCCGCGCCGTCCAGCTCCAGCCCCGTCAGGTCCATTCCCGCCAGGCTGCGCGCGCCCCCTGCCGAGAGCGTACGGTCCACCTCTTCGCGGGTCACCGACGAGCGCACCGCGGCGGCCGCCGCGCTCCCCGCGGGCCGAAGCCCGTTCACCACCCCGAACGCACGTTGTACGATTCCCATGGCTGACGCTCCTCGGTCTGGCGGATGGGCGGGTGAGCTGCGTCGGGGGCGCGCTCCACCGGGGGCCGGCGACAGCGGCGCAGCACGTCGGACGCGGACGCCGGGCCGGGCGGAATGGGCTCCGCGCGTTAGGCGTCCTTCCGGTCATTCGCAAGCTGCACGAAACGGTCCTCCTGAACAAGGCTCTCCTTTCTTGAAGGCCGCTACGGCGCTTCCGGACGGGCGGAATCCATCGTCCGAAATCGTCCGTGTCCAGGCGGGGTTTGTGTGAGCCGCGCTCAGCAGGTACGTTCGCCGTCAGCGGTTACGCCGTGCGATCGGTGCACCAGGCAGAGAGCCCCGGCTGCCCCGAAGGACGCCGTGCACGACGAGCAAAGGAACTTCGAGAGCGGGATGAGGCGGATGGATGGAAGCACGCGCCCCACGTGGGCGGAAGAGGTAGCGAACAGCGTCACGCACGGCGCGGGACTGCTGGCGAGCGCCGTCGCGCTGCCCGTGCTGGTCGCGCTGGCGGCGATGCACGGCACCGTGTGGCACGTGGTCGCGGCATCGGTGTTCGGTGGATCGCTGGTGGCGCTGTATGGCGCATCCACCATCTACCACGCCGTGCGGAGTCCGCGCGCCAAGCACGTGATGCGCATCGCGGACCACTCGGCCATCTACCTGCTCATCGCGGGCACGTACACCCCGTTCACGCTGGTCACGCTGCGCGGGCCGTGGGGCTGGTCGCTCTTCGGCGTGGTCTGGGGCTTGGCCGCGGCGGGCATCGCCTTCAAGCTCTTCTTCGTGGACCGGTTCATCGGCCTCTCCACCGCCATGTACGTGGCGATGGGCTGGCTGGTCGTGGTCGCCGCGAAGCCGATGCTGGCGCTGGTGCCCGCGGGCGGGCTGGGGTGGATGGCGGCCGGCGGGCTGGCGTACACGGGCGGCGTGGTCTTCTTCCTGTGGCACCGGCTGCGCTACAGCCACGCCGTCTGGCACCTGTTCGTGCTCGCCGGCAGCGCCTGCCACTTCGTCGCCATCCTCCGCTACGTCATCCTCCCGGCCTAGCTTTCGGGAGATGCACGGAAGACGAACGGCGGGCCGCGCTTCGAGAGAGGCGCGGCCCGCCGTTCATCTACGGGACTTCGGTGGTTGATCGGCGGATGCGCGGCATCTCCGGTTTCCATCCACCGAATCGCCGTCCGGATATCAGCCGGATCCGGCGACGCTGGAGGACGGCGGAAGGCGTCGGGTGCGGTCAGCGGCGTTCGAGGAAGCGCATGAGGGCGGCTTCTTCGGGATAGTAGGTGGGTCCGGCGCCGTCGTCCGTGGGCCGCGGGGCCTCGCGCGTGAGCGGGGCGATGGTCTTGCCGGAGAGGTACTTCTCCAGCACGGCTGGGTGGATGTACGCGCTGCGGCAAACCGCGGGCGTGTTGCCCAGCTCGGCGCTGACGAGCTTGCAGGCGAGGACGACGTTCTTCTTCGCCTCGCGCTCGTTCTTGGGCGGGCCCAGGTCCGCCAGGATCGTCGCCGCGCGCACCGTGCCGCCCCACGTGCGGATGTCCTTGGAGGTGTAGCGCCGCCCCAGGATCTCCTTGATGTAGCCGTTCACGTCCGCCGCGGTCACGTTCTGCGGCTTGCCGTCCGCATCCACGTAGCGGAAGAGACGGGTGCCGGGCAGGTCCAGCAGCTCGCGCATGATCTCCACCAGCGGCGTGTCGGCCACGACCTGGTGCTGGTGGATGGACTTCTTGCCGACGTAGCGGAAGCGCAGGTCGTTGCCCACGATCTTCAGGTGCCGCTTGCGCAGCGTGGTGATGCCGAACGTCTTGTTGTCCACCGCGTACCGCTCGCTGCCCACGCGGAAGAAGCCGCGCTGCATGAGCCGGACGATGGTGGCCAGCACGCGCTCGCGGCCCAGCCCGGTGCCCTGCAGGTGCTGCGCGGTCACCTCGCGCAGGCGGGGAAGCGCATGGGCGAAGTCGCGCAGCTTGCGGAACTTGCGCGTGCTGCCCTTCTGCACGGCGTCGGCGTGATAGCGGTACTGCTTGCGCCTCCGCGAGTCGAAGCCGGTGACCTGCACCTTGGCCTCCGGATCCGCTGCGATCTCCACGTCGGTCCACGCGGGCGGGATCACGAGCGCCTTGATGCGGGCCAGCGCGGCGGGGCTGCGCAGCGGCTTGCCGTCCGCGCGCAGGTACGCGAAGCCCTGCTCGGGCGTGCCCACGCGGCGCCAGGTTCCGGAAGTTGCCTTCATGAGGCGCCCTCTCCATTCAAGGAGCGTTCCCGCGGCGCAGGAACCCCCGCGTGCCGCGGTGTACTACGCAGCGCTCCGCCCCGCCCAGCACGTCCGTCCACCACCTGGAGAGACCCTCATGGCGAAGACCCCGCGCGGCGCCAGGCCGGCCCGCAAGCTGCCCGTTCCGCTGCCCATCCTGGCGCTGCTGCTGGTCACGCTGGCCGCCGTCGCGTACAGCCTGTTCCCGCGCTCGGCGAACGCGTCCGAGCACCCGGACCCGCGCCCGGGGGTGACCGCCGCCAAGGTGCTCCCCGCCTCGCGCTTCGCCGCCGACGACCCGCGCATCGCCGAGGTCTACGCCGAGGTGGCGCAGATCCCCGAGGTGGTGGACGGCATCTACTGCCACTGCGACTGCCACCACCACGCCGGGCACCGCTCGCTGCTGTCGTGCTTCGAGAGCGACCACGGCGCGCAGTGCGGCACCTGCATGGGCGAGGCGCACCTCGCCTACCAGATGGCGAAGTCCGGCGCCACCCTCAAGCAGATCCGCGAAGCCGTCGACAAGCAGTTCGGCTGAGGCGGCCCGGCAGAAGCAGATGAAGACGAAGGCGGCGAGACCGGTTCTCGCCGCCTTCGTCGCGTCCGTCGACCGGGGCAGGATGCGCATCGCCGGAGATGCGCGGCTGTTCGGGCTAGAAGTCTGTTGAAAATCGGGTGCTCAGAATCCGAGAACTGTGCTCACAGGCGATCTCGGGTCGGTCGTGCGAGTGGGGTTCAGATCGCTCGGATCGGCCGCCGCGAGGCACCTCTGGAGCGTGAGGGGGAGCGTGTAG
>DASRQW010000238.1 GCA_035696245.1 Longimicrobiaceae bacterium
GGTGCCCCCTCCCCCAGCCCCTCCCCCGCAAGCGGGAGAGGGGAGTCTATTCTGTTGCGACGGTGATGGTTACGTTCGTTTTGGCTACACGCCGGCTCGCGTTTTCCTGAGGAAGGCGTTGGTGCGGAGACCCAATGACACGAGGCAGTGATATGACACGGCAACGAGCTCGACGCATCCGCTGATGCGCTCACCAGAATTCGTGATCGGCATCTCACCCCGCCGCGCCGAATCAGCGATGAGCTAACACTCCCCCCCGCAAGCAGTTCTCCCTTCTCCCGCTTGCGGGGGAGGGGCCGGGGGAGGGGGCGTCTTTCCGCAGCGACACCGCCTCAGTACCGAGCCGCTCTCCTCCAGCTTTCACTCCATCGCCACGCGGCGGCCGCGGTCGGCGACGCCGTCGTCGAATGCTCCGTGGCGCGAGCGGGAGCGGGCGAGGAGGGCGTCGATACTCCACTCGCCGGGGCCGGAGAAGACGAAGTACAGGAAGATGAAGCAGTAGAGAACGGCCGGCGTGCCCATGTTCGTGGCGGGGTACGGCGAGCCCGGCGCGTGGAACTGCCAGTACGCCACCGCCATCTCGCCGGATAGGATGAACGCGACCGGGCGCGTGAACAGCCCCAGCAGGATCAGCAGCCCGCCCACCGCCTCCAGCAGCGCGCCGATGGTCGTCTGTGAGGTGAGGTCGAACGGCGGCATGGGCGGCGACCCGGGCGGAGGTGGCGGGAAGCCGAAGAGCTTCATCGTCCCGAACATGAGGAAGGTCAATCCCGCGACGATGCGGAGCACGCTGAGCACTCGGCTAGGCCACGGCGCACGCGCCGGATCGTAGATCGACATCGGTTGCTCCATTTTTTCGGTTGATGTGCCCGCGATGCCGCCTGGCCCGCGGATGGGTTCCCGCCGAACATCGAACTACGCCGCGATCAACGACCGCAAAACATCTCCCGAACACACGTGCCGGACGCAGATCGAGAGTGGTCCTCTCCACCAGCGTCGATCCGGCGCGCGGGGATTCGACATCCGCGCGCCGGACCCGCTGCCCTCACGCGATATCGGCGACGCCGGCGAGGTACTCGGACAGGCGCTCGAGCGTCTGGTTGCCGCCCTCCACCGCGTACCCCATCACAGCCGCCCGCGCTTCGGGCGTGGGGAAGATGGTGCGGAGGGTGACCCGCGTCTTCCCGCCTTCTTCGCCGAAGGTGACGGTGACCTGGAAGCCGCGGCCGTCCTCCTCGCCCGTGCCGTGGGCGTACGCGAGCCGCTCGGGCCTCACCACCTCGGTGTACTCGATGAGGTTGGGATAGTCGGTGCCGTCCGGCCCGTGCATGATGAAGCGCCACACGCCGCCGGGCCGCGCGTCCTTCTCGTGCGTGGTCGTGCGGAACCCGCGCGGGCCCCACCACCGGCCGATCGCCTCGGCGTCGGTGAACGCGTCGAACACGCGGTCGCGCGGCGCGTCGAAGTCGCGGGTGATGACGAGCTCGCGGTCGGCGGTGTCCGTGGCGGCGTCAGTCGCTGTTGCCATCTCGCTGCTCCTTGCTCTGAAGTTCGTGGAGGTACTCGTCCAGCCGGTCGAAGCTCTCGTCCCAGAATCGGCGGTACTGCGCCACCCAGTCGGCCACCTCGCGCAGCGGCTCCGCCTGTAGCCGCGACGGCCGCCACTGCGCCTCGCGGCCGCGGGAGATGAGCCCCGCCCGCTCCAGCACGCGCAGGTGCTTGGAGACGGCGGGCAGGCTCATGGCGAACGGCTCCGCGAGCTGCGTGACCGTCGCCTCGCCCTCCGCGAGCCGGGCGAGGATGGCGCGGCGCGTGGGATCGGCCAGGGCGGCCAGGGTGGTGCTGAGCTGGTCGGACTGCATCACGTCTCCCGCTCGACTGCCCCATCAATTAAACCTACTGGTTAAATACACCGACTGCCGCGCCGCGTCAAGGCTCTTCATCGGCAGAAAACCAACGAAGCGCCGGCCGAGGCCGAAACGTAGCGGCGGGCTGAGACGCGCATCCGACGCACGCCGGCCGTACATCTACCGTTCTGGAGATGTACGGCCGGCAAAGCGGCGTCACCGCGCGGGGACGTCGATGCTGGCAAGGTGGCGTACGGCCGAGCTGTTGCCTTCCACCAGGCGGAACGGGAGGATCTGCACCGTGGGCCGATCTGCGTTGCGGTCGCTGCGCAGGACGACGAGCACGCCGCGGCTGACGCCCATCGCCCCGGCGCTGAAGTAGGTCACGCCCACGTGGTACGTGCCCGGGACGAGCTTGCCGGTGCGCACCACCTCGGGCCCGAAGCCCTGCGTGATGTCCTGGTACAGCTCCAGCCCCTGCGCGGTGGTCTTGTGGCTGAAGAAGCACTCCTCGCCCGCGGGATCGACCACGTGCAGGTCCACGTCGTTGCCGTCCGCGTCCCACGCCAGGGTCACGCGCAGGGCGTCGCGGCGTTCCAGGTCCACTCCGTACTCGGCTGCCTCGCCGCGGATCTCGGCGCGGCGGCGCGGCTCCTTCGCCATCCACGCGCGGAGCACGTAGCCCAACTCCTCGTGCACCACGCGCTGCGCATCGCGATACCACGCCGGGAAGGTCTGGCGCGTCGCATCCTCCAGCACGCGCGCGGCTTCCTGCTCGCGCCCGTCCTGCCACAGCATGAGCGCGAGATGGCGGTAGCCGTTGATGCGGTCCGGCCGCTGCGCCAGTGCGCGCCGCAGCGGCGTCTCGGCCAGGCGCGCGGCGTTCACGCGCAGGAGCAGGAGCCCGGCGCGCTGGAGAAGCTCGGGCTTGCCGTCTGCGACCTCCACGAGCGAGCCGAGGGCGCGCTCGGCCTCTTCGCGGCGGCCCAGGTTCACGTCGGCCTCGCCCAGCGCCTCGTAGACCTGCGGGTTCTCCGGATCGTACGGCTGCCAGTCGAGCGCCAGGTCGCGGAGCGCCGGCCAGTCGCGCCGGGCCCACAGCGCGTCCGCGAGCTGATTCCGCACGCTGCGGTCGCGCGGCTCCGCACGCAGCGCCGCGCGCAGGCTGTCCACGCGCTCCGCCGTCACCGGCGCGGGGCGCGTCCACGCCGGCGCCTTCATCCGCGCCGCCTCGCCCGCCGCGGGCGAGACCATCTGCCCCGCCGCGCGGCCCGCGACCTGTCCCTGCACGTCTCCTCCCGTAGCCTGCCCTGGCACGACAGGAGCCGGCGGCGGCGGCGGTGGGGGAGGAGGTGGCGGCGGCGCGGGCGGCGGCGGGCCTGCCGACGCCTCGTCCGCGGCGGCGGCGGGCTCGCCGGCCTGCGCTTCCGCGCGCTCCTCCGGGGCCGCGTTCGTGGCCGTGGGGGGAAGGGGCACGTTCCCGTACGCCTCCCGCTCCCGGCGCGCCGGGAGCGAGTCGGCGTCCCGCTTGGGCGCCTCGGCCTGGGCGACCTGCAACGCGGCGGGGTCGCGGTCCACGCGGACGATGCCTTCCTCGCCGACGGCCAGAATCTCCGCCAGCGCGCGCCGGTCCAGCCCGAAGCGCCGGTAGTCGCGCTCCGTCTCCAGCACCAGCATGGTCGTGCGCGGCGAGAGCACGCGGTGCTCTACGGAGATGCGGACCTCCTCGCGTGCCAGAGCGGCGCGCGTGGAGTCGTCCGTGGTGCGGCTGGCGCGCTCGTCCAGCTCCTGGATGTACGCGCGGTACGCCTCGCGCTCCAGCAGCGGCGCGAAGCTGCCGGCCGGCAGCGGCTCCGCGGCGGCAGCCACCATCGTCCTGCCCGGCCCGCTCAGGCGCGGCGACGGACGCGCGCCGGGCTTGAGCCGCGCCAGCACCAGCACCTCGTCGCCCGGCTGCACGTCTTCTCCGCCCGCCGCCTGCACCCACTCCGCGCCGGGGTCGCTCGCCGCGAACGACACGCCGGGCGGCAGCGCGAGGCGGCGAGCTGCCGCGGCGACCCGCGCATCGAGCGAGTCGGTGAACGGGATGGCGACGATGCGGCCCCGCCCGCCCGTCATCATCCGTAGCGTCGCGGCGTCCTGGCGCGCGCCCAGCACCAGCGCGTGCACCGTGGTGGTGGTCGGGATGGAGTCCGCCGCGGCGCGAAGCTGCGCGGGATCCACCGTGCCCATCGTCCCCACGCCGTCCGTCTGCACCACGATCATCGCGTCGGGCCGCGAGCGAGCGACGGATGCCGCGTCCCGCAGCACGGCGCCCAGGTCGGTGCCGCCCAGGTAGCGCCGCGCCCGCAGCGCCGCGCCGACCCGCGCCGCGACCTGCGCCGCCGAGCCGGAGGCGATCCGCGTGACGCGGTGGTCGAACGCCCGCACCTCCACCGCGTCGCGCTCCGGCAGCGCGGCCAGCA
Source organism: Longimicrobiaceae bacterium (assembly GCA_035696245.1). Lineage (NCBI taxonomy): Bacteria > Pseudomonadati > Gemmatimonadota > Longimicrobiia > Longimicrobiales > Longimicrobiaceae > Longimicrobiaceae bacterium. Next base: position 4,313 of record DASRQW010000238.1, read on the forward strand.
GCCGCTCGACCGCGCGGATCCGGTGCTCCGCCCCGTCGGCGCCCGACGCGGAGGTGTCGAGATAGAAGACCCAGCCCCGCGCACCGGCATCCATCGGCCGCGGCTGCACGGCGGGCCGGAACGCCGCCACGTAGAACCCGCCGGCCGACAGCACCTGTGCGGCGGAGGCACCGGCGTCGGCCCGCCACGCCACCTGGAGGTCGTGATCGGGGACGAAATCCTCGTCCGAGCGGTTGATGATGCGCACCGCGCCCGCGTTGCGCACCCGGCCCGGACCGGCGGCCTGTATGAACGTCTCCTGCCGTCCCGTCTCGCCCGGCAGGCCACGGAAGCTGCCATGGAAGGTGAAGAGCCCCACCTTCGGCAGCCCGCGCAGCGGCAGGCTCCAGCTGCGCTCGCCGCCCGTCTGCCGCAGCAGCGACGTGTAGCCCAGCACCAGCCGCACCGTCCCGCCCGCCTCGATGGGGAACACGCGCGCCGAGAAGCGGTTGCCCGCCTCCTGGTCCAGCATGGCCGGGTCGCGCAGCTCGTGCAGGATCTGATCGTAGACCTGGTGCGCGCGCAGCCGCTCCACGACCTCGCCCTCCATGAGGTGCCCATCCACCTCCTTGGCGAAGCGGCTCACCGTAGCGCCCTCGGGCAGCACGGCGCTGAACCGCCCCTCCATGCGCCGCTGGCGCGGGTTGCGGAAGCGCATCTCCACCTCGGTCAGCGCGAGCATGCCGTGCACCGCCGTCCGCACGTCCAGCCGCTCCAGCACAAGGTCCTGCCCGTCGGGGTCGGACAGCGCGAAAGGCGACGGCGCGGGCGCGGTGTCGGGCGAGGCCGCCAGCAGGTGGATGTTCGCTGCGGGCCCGGTAGATGGGTCGCGCGCCAGCCCGGCGGCGGGCAGCGCGGCCAGACCCGCAAGGGGCAGCAGGATGCGGAGATGTCTGAAGAGCGTCACGGGAAGGCGCGGGTGTGGAGGATGGGACCACGGAAAAGGCACGCTGTGGAACGCCCCGCATCTTACGCTTCTGCCACAACTCCGTCCAGTATTCGTCGGATGAGCGGCATCCCATCCCCCGCTCCACTACGCTTGAACCCCCGGGAGATGCGGATCAACCCGCTCGTTCGCCGCTTTGCGATCCAGCGAACCGCACATCGATCGGCGGGATACGCCGATGACGCTCTCTCGATCGGGTAGATCGCATCTGGCGAGGTCGCACTCTCTCCAGCAGCCGGCGAAGCCGCGGCTCATATCGAACGCGGCATCTACCAACGAATCGGCGCGCGGACCGAAGCATCGATCCACGCGCCGTTCGTCGTCTGCTCATCCTCCGTCGTCGCCAACCCGGAGGAAGATCACTCGTCGGAGAAGCGATCAGAAGCCGCCGCCGCCCCCGCCGCCGCTCCCACCGCCGCTGGTGTTGCCGGAGCAGTCGCCCTCGGTGCCCACGAAGACGAACTTCTTGAGCGTGTAGTTATACGAGTACAAGTAGTGGCAGGCCGTGTCCCGGCGCACGGCGGACCGCTTGGCCGCCAGATCGGGCGCGGTGGGGCTGGACGAGCAGGCGCCCAGCAAGAGCGGAAGGAGGAAGACGAGACGGCGCGGCATCGTGCACTCCGGGGTTGCAAGGGTGGGATTTTCCGCCAGGATCGTACACTTCCCCTGGGGGAGGCGTACGATCGCAGGATAGGGATGCCCGGTCCGGAAACACAAGCATCTCGATCTCGAGCCCGCTCCCCTGCACCATTTCCGCAGCTATGCCTCCGAACGTCGCATCTCCATTCGCTATTCACGAAGGATGGACGGCGCTCGGCGTCGAGCAGCCGGAGCGAGCGCCGGGTGCCCGTCCCGTGCCCGGCCGCGCTCAGACCACGGCGCGCATCGGGGCCGGGGCGGGCTCGTCCACGCTTGCGGGCGCCCCGAGGTCGGACGAGCGGAGGAGGCGGCTGGTGACCGCGCCGGCCGTCATCGCGCCGTTGACGTTGATGGCGGTGCGCCCCATGTCGATCAGCGGCTCGATGGAGATGAGCAGCCCCGCGAGCGCCACGGGCAGGTTCATGGCCGACAGCACCACGATGGCAGCAAACGTGGCGCCGCCGCCCACCCCCGCGATGCCGAACGAGCCCAGCGTGACCACCAGGACGAGCGTGAGGATGAAGTGCATGCTCGTGGGGTCCACGCCCGCGCTGGGCGCGATCATCACCGCCAGCATGGCCGGGTACAGCCCCGCGCACCCGTTCTGCCCGATGGTGGCGCCGAAGCTCGCCGCGAAGTTGGCGATGGCCGGCGGCACGCCCAGCCTGTCCACCTGCGCCTCCACGTTCAGCGGGATCGTCGCCGCGCTCGAGCGCGAGGTGAACGCGAACGTCAGCACCGGCCACACCTGCCTGTAGTAGCGCCACGGGTTGACGCCGGCCAGCGCCAGGGCTGCCGCGTGCACGCCCAGGATCAGCGCCAGACCCACGTACGACGCCGCCACGAAGCGGATCAGCCCCAGCACGTCTGCCGGGTCCGACGTGGCGACCACCTTCGTCATCAGCGCCAGCACGCCGTACGGCGTAAGGCGGATGACCATGCGCACCAGGCGCATCACCAGCTTCTGCACGGTGTCGATGCCGGCCGCCACGCGCCGCCCGGCCTCCGGGTCGCTCCGCCGCAGGCCCAGCGCCGCCACCCCCAGCAGCGCCGCGAAGACGACGACGGCGATCATGGACGTGGGCCGCGAGCCCGCCAGGTCCGCGAACGGGTTGGTGGGGATGAAGGAGAGGAGGAGCTGCGGTACGTCCAGCCCCGCGACCTCCGTCGCCTTGCCTTCGATCACCGCGGCCTGCGCCACCTCGCGCGTCCCGCGCACGAGGCCGCCCACCTGGAGCCCGAACAGCCGCGCCATCCCGATCCCGATGGCGGCGGAGATGGCGGTGGTCACCATCAGCATGCCCAGCACGCCCGCGCCGATCTTCCCCAGCGCCCGCGCGTCGTCCAGCCGCGTCACGGCGGAGAGGATGGAGACCAGCACCAGCGGCGTGACGATCATCTGGAGCAGCCGCACGTACGCGCCGCCCACCACGCCCACCCAGCTCACCGTGCCCTCCACCGCCGGCGAGCCCGTGCCGTACACCGCCTGCATCGCCGCCCCCAGCGCCGCGCCGAGCACCAGCGCCACCAGCACGTTCTTCGACAGCGCCGCGCCGCCCTTCCCGCGCCGCGCCAGCCACGCGAGCGCCAGCGCGAACACCGCCAGGTTCAGCATCACCGCGTAGATCATGGTCTCTCCAGGCGCTCTCGCCGCAGCGGCGTGCCATTCGGGGAATCGTGAAACCGGCTCTCCGGAGATGGAGTACGTCCGTTCGGGGGCGCCGCCAGAACCCGCGGACAACAAAAAGCCCTCCCGAAGAGGGGAGGGCCGGAACGGTCGATCGCGCGCTATCCGCTCGATCTACGCGCGCGCCACCACGCGCGCCCGCCCACCCGACTCCCCCACCGGAGAGGCGCAGCGACAACAGCAGGCGGAAGCGAAGATGGCGAGCATGGTCGGTCGGTAGATGGAATTCGCGCGTCGGATGATTCGATGCTTCCGGAGTGTAGCGGAAGCCGCGCGCCGCTGTCAACCCGGCCCTGCGTCACGATTCACCGGAGCGCTGCGATGTCCGATCCTGGGACGCGGTTTCCCAGCGACGGACAGGCAGCGCGGCACCGCATCTATCTAAGCAGTTGCAGCCCATCGCGTTGGCCGAGTACGGCACCGGGCACGGCATTCGCCCCCTGTCCAACCATCGGCAGAGGTCGTCCCAACCCTCCCGACTATCCATCCCCGACCGACGACAGACGCGATGCCGAGGCGCCGCAACGCCGGAGCCCATCACACGTCTCGCCCGACAACCATCGACGGGCAGTCGAGAAGCATTCCCCAGCAGCGATGATCCTACGCCTCCGAGCGGCCTGCTCGCGGCGTTCCCGGCAGAAGCCGGTCTCCAGACGGAAGTACTCTCATGAGCGCCATCCCCGCCGTACTCCTCGACCTGCGCCTGGCCGCCAAGTCGCTGCTCCGCTCCCCCGGCTTCACCCTCGTCGCCATCGTCACGCTGGGGCTGGGCATCGGCGCCAACACGTCGATGTTCAGCATCCTCAGCGGATACATGCTGCGGCCGGCGCCGTATGCCGGCAGCGACCGGCTGGACCGCATCTACCGCAGCACGCCCGGCGAGCCCCGCGGCCCCGTATCGACCGCGGACTACCTGGACCTGAAGTCGGAGATGGGCGGCTACGGCGAGATCGCGGCGTACGGCAACTCGGAGATGAGCCTCTCGGAGCCGGGCCAGCCGGCGGAGATGGTGCCGGCCCTGCGCGTCTCGGCGAACCTCTTCTCCACGCTGGGCACGCAGCCCCGCCTGGGCCGCGCCTTCCGTGCCGACGAGACCGTTCCCGGCAACCACCGCGTGCTCATCATCAGCCACCGGTACTGGCAGACCCGCTTCGGCGGAGACGCGCACATCGTGGGGCGCACCGTGCGCGTGGACGGCGAGCCGCACGAGATCGTGGGCGTGCTGCCGGAGACGTTCAGCGACTGGCGGCACCTGAGCTTCGTGGACGTGTACCGGCCGCTCGCCCTGGATGCGAAGGAGAGCCGCGACCGCAGCACGCGCTGGCTCCGCCTCGTGGGCCGCCGCTCCGGCGCGCTGCCTCAGGCGCAGGCCGACAGCTTCATCGCCAAGTTCGGCCGCCGCCTCGCCGGCCAGTACCCCGTCGCCAACGCCGGAAGCTCGTGGCGCGCGATCCCCATCGAGGACACGTTCCTCCAGGCGAACGGGCCGGTGATGATCACCATGCTGGTCTGCCTCTCCGGCTTCGTCCTGCTCATCGCCTGCTCCAACCTGGCGAACCTCCTCCTCGCCCGCACCATGGCCCGCGCGCGCGAGTTCGCCGTGCGCTCGGCCCTGGGCGCCTCGCGCCTCCAGGTCCTGCGCCCGCTGCTCGTGGAGTCGCTGCTGCTGGCGGCCGCGGGCGGCGTCTGCGCCATCTTCGTCGCCACGTGGACCTTCGATTGGCTGGCGGTGCGGAGCGCGGGCGACAACGGCGTGGGCGTCGCCCTCACGTTCGACTGGCACGTGCTGAGCTGGGCCGCGGGCGCCTGCCTGTTCACCGCGCTCGCGTTCGGCGTCGCCCCCGCGCTCTTCGTGCTGCGGCTGGACCTGAACAGCACGCTCCGGAGCGGTTCGCGCGGCAACACGGGCGACCGGGGCCACCAGCGCTTCCGCGATCTCCTCATCGTGGGCCAGTTCACGCTGGCGATGGTCCTGCTCGCGGGCGCCGGCATCATGGTGCGAGGGCTGTACGAGATGAACAACCGGCGGTACGGCTGGGAGTCCGCCCACCTCGTCACCGGCACCACGCTGCTGCCCGCAAGCGCGTATGCGGGAGACAAGGAGATCACCGGCTTCCAGCGCCTCGCCCTGGAACGCCTGGAGGCGCTGCCCGGCGTCGCCTCCGCCAGCATCTCGTACTCGATGCCGTTCTTCGGCCTGGCCGAGCCGCGCAAGTACCTGGTCGCGGGCCGCCTGGCGCCGGTGCGCGGGCACGAGCCGGGCGCCGTCATCAACGGCATCACCCCGCACTACTTCGAGACCGTCGGCACGCGCGTGCTCAGCGGGCGCGCCTTCGACGCGGGCGACGGCGCCGCGTCTCCCCGCGTCTTCATCATCAACCAGGCGATGGCGCGGGGCCTCTTCGCCGGCGAGAGCCCGCTCGGCCGCCGCATCGCCCAGGCCGGCGGCGATTCCACGCAGTGGGGCGAGATCGTGGGCGTGGTGGCCGACATCCAGTCCGTCTTTCCCGAGCCGAGCGCGTCCAGCTACCAGCTCTACCAGCCGATGGCGCAGGAGCCGCGGCGCTTCAACGAGATCGCCGTCCGCACCGCGGGCATCGCACCGGCGAGCCTCGTCGGCCCCATCCGCACCACCATGGCCTCGCTCGACCCGGACCTGGCTGTGCGCCAGCTCCAGCCCGCTCCCACCACCATCGCGCGCGCCAACTACCAGCTCGGCGTGCTGGCGAGCGTGCTCTCCGCGCTGGCGGCGCTCGGTCTGGGCCTGGCGTCGCTGGGCATCTACGGTGTCATCTCGCGCACCATGGCCCAGCGCCGCGGCGAGTTCGGCATCCGCCTCGCGCTGGGCGCCCAGGCGGGCGACATCACGCGCTTGGTGCTCACGTCCGGCGCCAGGCTCGCGCTCGCCGGCTCGGCCATCGGCCTGCTCGGCGCCTTCGGCATCACGCGCCTCATCGCGGCATCGTTCCCGAACATGCCCACCAACGGCGCCGCCGTCCTGGGCGGCGTCACCTTCCTGCTCGTGACCATCGCCCTCGTCGCCTGCTATCTCCCCGCCCGCCACGCCTCCAGGATCGCCCCCGCGGAGACGCTGGTGTCGCAGTAGCCGGCCCACCTGTTCATCGAAGGAGCTCGTCCTGCTCTGCATCTCGTAGAGTCCGCCGATCGCAGCCATCGATCCTTCCGCTCCGCCAGGACGACGAATCACCTTCCGGGCCCCGAGCGGCTGGGCGATGGCCGCGCCGCTCGGGGCCGAGTCCGCTAATTCGCTCCGTCGCGGTGGCGGTGGTCGGATGGCAGCGGGCTTACGGAGAACACCAGGTACGGCCTGCGCGAGAGGCCGCCCGAGATCGAGGCCGGGTAGCCCGCGTCGAGGCGGAGGATGCCCCGCGCCCGACGCGCCGGGACGAGCTGGAGCGTGGTGCCGAGGACGAGCGTGCCCAGCCGCTCCCGCCCGTCGCCCGCGGCCTCCCACCGCAGCGAGCCGGCACTGAAGAGGCCGGCGTCCAGCCCCCACGCGCGATTCAGCGCCGCCACGGGCATCGTCCGCTCCAGCGACGCGACGGCGATGCGGCGGGCGAGGCGCAGCTCGCGCGGGAACAGGGTGCGCGTCACGTCGGGCGTCGCAAGGCCGCGGACGTCGGGGTCGGGGTTCACCAGCAGCTCGCCGCCCAGCGTCGCCGTCCATCTCCCGGTCCCGGCACGGCGCACGGCGGTGAGCAGCCCGCGCGCGTTCGCCGCGTCGATGCGCTCGTTGCCCAGGTAGCCCGACGTCCACGCGTCGGCGCTCAGCAGCGTCGAGCGGCCCGGCAGCCACACGCGCCCCGCCCAGCCGTCCACATGCACCACCGCCCGCCGCGAAGCCACGTCCACGCCGGGCCCCACCAGGATCTCGCTCTCCAGCCCGTGCGGCACGTCCACCAGCACGCCCGGGCGCAGCAGCCACGTCACCGTGTCCCACCGCGCCGTGCGGCGGGCGATGCCGAAGTCCAGGGCGGCGTAGCTGCGCCGCACGTTTGCCGGGCCCACCAGCGTGTCTCCGAAGCCGGAGGCCAGCCGCGTGTGCTCGACCTCTGCGCCGGCGAGCAGCAGGGTGACGCCCGCCTCGGACGCGCGGACGCGCACGCCGCCCAGGAAGGCGGCGTTCTCGCGCAGGAACGAGCGCCCGCGGTCCGGCGTGGCCAGCACCGAGCGCCGCAGCCGCAGCTCGGCGGTGCGGCGGTCGAAGACGCTGCGCTCGGCCGTGCCCAGGCGGGCGGCCACGTCCCTGCCGTCGCGGAACGTCGCGACCCCCAGCGTGCCGGACAGGTTGGAGCCGGCGATGAACGGCGCCGCCAGCGTGACGCCCACGCCCATGCGCTGGTTGCGCATCTCCAGGCGCGCGCCCACCTCGTTGCCCGTGCCCATCAGGTTGCGCTCCTGCACGCCCACGCCCGCGCCGCCGCCGCGCACGCTCACCCGCGGCTGCGTGCTCCACGTGTCGCGCGTGGCCACGACCAGGTCCACGCCGCCTGCCCCGGCGCACCGCCTGGCGCTGATGCGCACGTCGTCCAGGTAGCGAAGCTGCCGTAGCCGCCGCAGCGACTCGGCCACGGCCAGGCTGTCCACCGTGTCGCCCGCCGCGAAGAGCAGGCGCCGCCGCACCGTGGACTCGCGGGTGCGCACGTGCAGGCGCCCCAGCACCCGGGCGGCGCCGGGCAGGTCCGCCGGGGCCTGCGTCTGCACCGCCACGGAGAAGATACGCGCCCCGGACAGGGCGCCCAGCCCGGTGCGCGACTCCGTCTCGGTGCACTCCTGTGCCGCCGCCCGCGTGCAGGCGAGCACGGCGCAGGCCAAGGCGAGCGGGATGAGGAGCGGCGTGGCTTTCATACGGGTACCGCGGGTTCCGCGGGCCGCCTCCGCGAGCGCGTCCGCGCCCACGGCTGGCCGGCCGGCTGAGGTGTCGTGCCCCTCGCCACCGTGCATCTTTCGGGCCCTTCCGACGCGAACCCGATGCACCGTAAGTTGTTATCTTCGCGTAATCTACCCACTCTGCACACCCGGACGGGCGGGCAAGGTCCGAACCTGGTCTCGCCCGCCGCTGGACGCTACTTCCCGCGCCTCCGATCCGCCTACGCCGCCCTCGCCCCGGGCCCGGCCACGTCCCGCTTGGTCACCGAGAGATAGACGACCAGCGCGAGGATGGTGACGAGGAAGAGCGCGCTCGTGCCCACCGTGCCCAGCCCCAGGCCGCCATCCTTCGGAGCCTGCGACAGGTAGTCGCCGATGGAGGCGCCCAGCGGCCGCGTGAGGATGTAGGCGAGCCAGAAGGCGAGGATGCCGTTCATCCGCAGCCGGAAGTGCGCGACGGCCACGACGGCGATCAGCCCGGCGAACATCGCGGCAGACAGCAGGTAGCCCACCTGCATGCGCTCCGCCACCAGGTCGCCCGCCGCCGTGCCCAGCGCGAAGGTGAAGAGGATCGCCAGCCAGTAGAACGCCTCGCGCCGGGTGGTCTGGATGGTGTGCACCGACAGCGTCCTCTCCTTCGCGTACCAGATCGCGAACGTAGCGGCCAGCAGCGCGCTGAATACCGCCGTCGACGCCACCAGCGAGACGCCCAGGCTGTCCGTCAGGTTGTCGGTGATCAGGGTGCCCACCACGCTGAGGAGCACCACCGCCAGCCAGTAGAGGCCGGGGATGTACCGCCGGGCCCTGAATTCGAAGAAGAGGGTCACCAGTAGCAGCCCGCCCATCAGATACGTCGTGTTGGTCAGGCCCAGGTTCAGGTTCACGTTCAGGTAGTCGGCGAACGTCTCGCCCACCGTGGTGCACAGGACCTTGATCAGCCAGAAGTACAGCGTGATCTCGGGCACCTTGTTCAGCATCTGCCGGCCGGCTTCGGCCGCCGGGTTCCGCGGCGCAGCGTCGTTCATGGCCACCTTCAGTGCGTTGTGGGGCGGATCGCCGTCGATCCCGTCCCGGACGGATGCGGCCGCCGGAGGATACCCGGACCGGTCTCCATCCGCGCCGGGAATCGCGGCGTTCGACGACGTCGTCTCTCAATCATCGCACCGCGTACATTGCGGCAGGATAACCGAGGGGAATCGGGCGATGCGCTTCCGCCGGTCCGCCGGGCATCGAATCGGACGATCATCTGCATCCGATCGACACCTCTGCGGATCGACAGAGCACACAAACGTATCGAGCCCGCTCCCCGTCATCGGGAAGCGGGCTCGATACGTCGGCGTCGCCGGCCGCGCGGGACCTGCTCTGCTACCCCTGCGCCTGCGCCGCCTTCATCAGGTCGAACATGGGGAGGTACATGGCGACGACCATGCCGCCGATCACCACGCCCATGACCACGATCATGATGGGCTCCAGCACCGAGGTCAGCGCCGTCACGGCCGTGTCGACCTCGTCGTCGTAGAAGTCGGCGATCTTGCTCAGCATCTCGTCCAGGCCGCCCGTCTGCTCGCCCACGTTGATCATCTGCACCACCATGGGCGGGAAGACGCCCGAGGCCTTGAGCGGCTCGCTGATGGTGGCGCCCCCGGCGATGGAGGCGCGGCTCGCCATGACCGCGTCGTGGATCACGCGGTTGCCAGACGTGCGCGCCGTGATCTGCAGGCCCTCCAGGATGCTCACGCCCGACGAGACCAGCGTGCCCAGCGTGCGCGTGAAGCGCGACACGGCCGACTTGCGGAGCAGGTCGCCCAGCACCGGCATCTTCAGCATCAGCCGGTCGATCACCAGCTGCCCGTTCTCGGTGCCGTAGTACCGCTTCAGCAGGTAGAGCGCGATGCCGACGCCGATGAACATGAACAGGATGTAGCTCTGCAGGAAGCTGCTGGCCGCCAGCACCACGCGGGTGGGCATGGGCAGCTCCAGGCCGGCGTCGGTGAAGATGCCGGCGAACACGGGCACCACCTTCCACAGCAGCACCGTGGTGGCGATGATCACCACCGCCAGCATCACGCCGGGGTAGGTCATGGCGCCCTTGATCTTGCGCATCAGGGCGTCGTTCTTCTCCAGGAACACCGCCAGGCGCAGCAGGATGGTGTCCAGGATGCCGCCCGCCTCGCCCGCCGCCACCATGTTCACGTACAGGTCGGTGAACACCTTGGGGTGCTTGCCCATGGAGTCGGCCAGCGTCTGGCCGCTCTGGATGTCCTGGAGCACCTGCGAGATCACGGCCTGGAAGGGCTTGTTCTCGGTCTGCTCGGCCAGGATGGTGAGGCTCTGCACCAGCGGCAGGCCGGAGTTGATCATCGTCGCGAACTGGCGGGTGAAGATCACCACGTCGCGCGTCTTGATCCCCGTGCCGATCTGGAACTTCAGGTCCTTGGGCTTGGCCTTGACCCGCACCGGCATCAGGCGCTGGCGGCGCAGCCACCCGATGACCTCGTCCTGCGTGGGCAGGTCGATCTCGCCGGTGGTCAGCTCGCCCGTGGCCGACCGGGCGCTGTAGTTGAAGACGGGCATCTGCGTCTCGGGTTACGCGGGAACCGGCTCTCCGACGGCGCGGAGGAACTCGGCCTGGTCGGACGAGTGCTTCAGGCACTCCTCCAGGGTCACCTCGCGCTGCATGTACAGCTGGTACAGCGCGTCGTTCAGCGTCTGCATGCCGTGCTTCTTGCCGGCCTGCATGATGGAGTAGATCTGGTGCACCTTGTCGTCGCGGATGCAGGCGCGGATGGCCGGCGTGCACACCATGATCTCGGCCGCCATGCTGCGGCCGCGGCCGCGCGCCTTGGGCAGCAGCTGCTGCGTGAGCACGCCCTCCAGCACGAATGCCAGCTGCGCGCGGATCTGCGACTGCTGGTGCGCGGGGAAGACGTCGATCACGCGGTTGATGGTCTCGGCCGCGCTGTTCGTGTGCAGCGTGGCCAGGCACAGGTGGCCCGTCTCGGCGATAGTGAGGGCGGCCTGGATCGTCTCCAGGTCGCGCATCTCGCCCACCAGGATCACGTCGGGGTCCTGCCGCAGCGCGTACTTGAGCGCCGCCCCGAAGCTGCGCGTGTCGGCCCCCACCTCGCGCTGGTTCACCATGCACCCCTGGTGGCGGTGGATGAACTCGATGGGGTCCTCGATGGTGAGGATGTGGCCGCGCCGCTCCTTGTTGATCTTGTCCAGCATCGCCGCCAGCGTCGTGCTCTTCCCCGAGCCCGTGGGGCCGGTCACGAGGACGAGGCCGCGCGGCTTCTCGGCCAGCTTCTGCACGATGGGGGGAAGGCGCAGCTCCTCGAACGTCTGGATCTTGAACGGGATCTGCCGCACCGCCAGCGCCACGCAGCCGCGCTGGCGGTACACGTTGCCGCGGAAGCGCGCCAGGTTCTGGATGCCGAACGAGAAGTCCAGCTCGTCCTCGGTCTCGAACCGCTTCTTCTGGTTCTCGGTGAGGATCGAGTAGGTGAGCTGGAGCGTGTCCTTGGGCGTCAGGATGTGGTTGGTGCCGCTGTCGGTGATGTTGCCGTCCACGCGCAGCTTGGGGCGCTCGCCCGCGGTCACGTGCAGGTCCGAGGCGCCGCGCTCGATCATCTCCTCGAGCAGCGCGCGCAGGTTCACGCCCGTGGGGGCGGCCGCGGGCTGGGTGGTGCTGGTGGTCATCTTCTCACGGAGTTCGAGAGGCGGGGCGCCGCGCCCGTGCGGCGTGGGCTACCCGGCCGTCTCCTTCAGGACTTCTTCGAGCGTGGTGACGCCGCGCGCCACCTTCTTCATGCCGTCCATGCGCAGCGTCAGCATCCCCTCGCTGATCGCCTGGTCCTGCAGCTCGGCCGTGGAGCAGCCCTGCAGGATCATGCGGCGCAGCGTGGCCGACATCGCCATCACCTCGTACAGGCCCTGCCGGCCCTTGTAGCCCGAGCCGCCGCACGCGTCGCACCCCTTGCCGCGGTAGAAGGTGATCCCCTCCACGTCGTCGTCGGTCAGGTTGGCGGCGGCCAGGTACTCCGGCGGGTAGGTGACCGGCTCCTTGCAGCCGGAGCAGATGCGGCGCGCCAGGCGCTGCGCCGTGATCAGGTTCACGGCCGAGGCCACGTTGAACGGCTCGATCCCCATGTCGATCATGCGAGTGATCGTGCTGGGCGCGTCGTTGGTGTGCAGCGTGGAGAGCACGAGGTGGCCGGTGAGCGCCGCCTTGATGGCGATGCTGCCCGTCTCGATGTCGCGGATCTCGCCCACCATGATGATGTTGGGGTCCTGCCGCAGGAACGCCTTGAGGGCCGCGGGGAAGCTCATCCCGATCTCGGTACGGACCTGCACCTGGTTGATGCCGTGCAGGTTGTACTCGACCGGGTCCTCGGCCGTCATGATGTTGACCTCGTTCGTGTTGACCTTGCTGAGCGCGCTGTACAGCGTGGTCGTCTTGCCCGAGCCCGTGGGGCCGGTGACCAGCACCATGCCGTACGGGTTCATGATCGCCTTCATGAAGTCGGCCTCGGCCTTGGGCTCCATCCCGAACTTCTCGAGGTCGAGCGTCAGGTTGCCCTTGTCGAGGATCCGGAGCACGATCTTCTCGCCGAACAGCGTGGGCAGCGTGCTCACGCGGAAGTCGATCACGCGGCGGCCCATGCGCAGCTTGAGGCGGCCGTCCTGCGGCACGCGGCGCTCGGCGATGTTCAGGTCCGAGAGGATCTTGAAGCGCGAGATGAGCGCCGCCTTCATCTTCATGGGCGGCCGCATGATCTCGCCCAGCACGCCGTCGATGCGGTAGCGGACGCGGATGTCCTTCTCGTAGCACTCGAAGTGGATGTCCGAGGCGCCCTTCTGCACCGCGTCGGTGAGGATGCCGTTGATGAGCTTCACCACCGGGGCCTCGTCGACCTGCGCCGCCAGCGCGGTGGCGCTGATCTCGTCCTCGGTCTCGTCGACCTTCTCGATGTCCTCCTGGTCGAACTGCTTGAGCAGCTCGTTCATCCGCTCGTCGGACGACTCGTACTCGCGCTCGATGATCTTGCGGAGCGTGAAGTCGCCGGCGATCACCGGCTCGATGTCGAAGCGGGTGATGAACTTCAGGTCGTCGATGACGCCCAGGTCGGTGGGGTTGGCCATGGCCACCGTGAGCGTGCGGCCCACGCGGCGCAGCGCCAGCACCTGGTGCTTCACCGCCACCTCGGCGGGGACCAGCTTGAGGATCTTGGGGTCCAGCTTCACCCGCTCTAGGTCCACCGCCGGCACGCGGTGCTGGCGCGCCAGGGCGCGCACCAGGTCCTGCTCGCCCAGGAAGCCCAGCTTCACCAGCGAGAAGCCCACGCGCGACTGGTTGGCGCGCGCGTCGTCGAGCGCCTTGTTGAGCTGCTCGCGCGTGATCAGGCCTTCGTGTACGAGCTGGTCGCCGATTCTGTCGGCAGGAGCGGCTACGGCCATGGGAGCTTCAAAGGGGCGGAAGCCCCGCGATTGCGGGGCCGGACTGCCGGATTCGGAGTGGGGGATTCACCTGGGAAGGTCGCCGCAAACACAAGGCGTGTCAAGGGGTAGCGCGCACCAGCGGGCGCAGCCGGGCCAGCTTCGCGGGCCCGATCCCGCCCACCTTCAGCAGGTCTTCGGCCGAGCGGAAGCGGCCGTTCGCGGCACGCCACGCGAGCACCTTCCCCGCCAGCGACGGCCCGATCCCCGGCAGCGCCTCCAGCTCCGCCGCCGACGCCGTGTTCAGGTCCACCGGGCCGGCGGGAACCGTCGACGGAGGCCTCGTAGAGGACGGCCGCCGGGTTGCGGGGGGCGTGGAGAGAAAGCCCCGCATCGTCCCCCCGTTCGCCGGTGAAGACGACGGGGAGCGCGGTGAGGTCACGGCGGGGGATGAGGGGGGAGCGGCAGGGAGGGTGAGATGCGGGGCCATCTGCGCCAGGACCCGGGGCCCGACACCGGAGACGGAGTCCAGGTCCGCGAGCGTGCGGAAGCGCCCGCGCGCCTTCCGCGCCTGCACGATGCGCTCGGCCAGCGCGTGGCCCACACCGGGAAGGCGGTCCAGCTCGTCGGCCGTGGCCGTGTTCGGGTCCAGCTTCTCGCCGGCCGCGAGCGGTGTGGAGCGCGCCTTGTCCTGTTCCGTCTTCCGCTTCACCCTGCCTTGCATCCCGTCGAGGCCACTCATCCCGTCCACTAGGTCGGACGACGCGCCTCCCGGTGCGCCGGACGACAGCGCGTCGGTCGAGTAGAGGGCGGGAGTGAGCGTGGAAGTGCGGTGGCCGAGGGCGCGGGCTCCCGCACCGGCGGCGAGGAGGAGGGCGACGACGCCCAGCGCGAGGCGCTCCTGCGAGGTGGCGGGCATGGGTCAGCCCCCGGAGTAGACGAGGTCCGCCATCACGTCGGCCACCATCTTCATGGTCTGGCGGCTCACGTTGGCGGGAAGGTCGTCGCCCGTGTGCCAGAACGAGTTGCCGGGGCCGTAGTCCAGGTCGATCACCAGCACGCTGGGGATGCCGGCGGCGATCAGCGGCAGGTGGTCGTCGGTGATCTCCCCGCCCACCGTGTCCGGGAAAGCGGCGCCGTGGCCCGCCGTCTTCGCCAGCGACCAGATGCGGCGCACCGCCTGCGGGGCCGACCTCTGCGACGCCGTCTCCACCGGGAACCGCGCCTCCACGTCGGCCACCATGTCCAGCACCACGGCGTAGCGCGGGCGCGGGCCTTCCGGGAGATGCGCGGCAAACCAGCGGGAGCCCAGGTACATGTCCTCGTCCCCCGGCCCGTAGTCCTCGCCGTCGGTGAAGAGCAGGTCCACGCCGATGGGCGGCGCCTGCTCGCGGAAGAGGTCGGCCAGCTGCATCAGCACCGCGGTGCCGCTCGCGCCGTCGTTGGCGCCGGGCACCGGCAGGTTGCGGCGCTCCGGGTCCTGCTCGCCGTCCGCGTGCGGGCGCGTGTCCCAGTGCGCGACCAGGAGGATGCGGTCCTTCGCCTGCGGGTTGAAGCGCGCGAAGACGTTCTCCAGCCGCAGCGTGCGCCCCTGCGCCGTCACGTGGGTGAAGGGCTGGGAGGTGACCTGCCCGCCGTCGGTGTGCAGCCGGTCCTTGAGCCACCCCAGTTCCTGCGTATGGCCGCGCGTGCCCGCGTACCGCGGCCCGAACGCCGTCTGGTCGGTAAGGAACGACCAGAGCTGCCCCGCGTTGGTGTCCGGCCGCGCGGGCTGCCCGTCGGCCCTGGCGCACGCAGCGAGGAGCGCCGCCGCCACGAGGGCCGCGGCGCGGGAACGAGCCCTGCGTGGGGAAGGTATCACCGGTCTCTCAGGAGGATGGGGGCGCGGAAGGGGGCCGCTGCGGCTTGTACTGCAGTGCGGCCCCAAATATACTAGACCCGTGTTTTCGCCCCAGCAAGTCCCTGCCGGAAAGCCATGAAGATCCTTACGCGGTACCTGCTGCGGGCGCACGTGGGCCCGTTTTTGTTTGCCTTCGTGGCGCTCACCGGGGTGATCCTGATCAACACCCTGGCGCGCCGGCTGGCCGACCTGGCCGGCAAGGGCCTGCCCACCAACGTGGTGCTGGAGTTCTTCGTGCTGGCGGTGCCCGCCACCGTGGCGCTCACCTTCCCCATGGCCGTGCTCGTCTCGGTCCTCTACACCTTCTCGCAGTTCACGGCCGAGAACGAGATCACGGCGCTCAAGGCCAGCGGCGTGGACCTCAAGCAGCTCCTGCTCCCGCTGCTGGCCGCGGCGACCATCATCGCCGCGTTCATGGTCTGGTTCAACGACCGCGTACTGCCCGAGGCGAACCACCGCTGGTCCAGCCTCTGGAGCGACATCGCCCGCAAGACGCCCACGCTGGTGCTCCAGGCGCAGACGGTGAACCGCATCCCCTCGTCCGACGGCCGTTCGTACTACATGCGGGCGAGCCGGATCGACCCGGCCACGAACCGCATGTGGGACGTGACCATCTACGACGTGAGCGACCCCAACCGCGCGCGCACGATCTACGCGGACTCGGGCATCACCATGTTCAACGCCACGCACACCGACCTGGTGCTGCGCCTGTACGACGGGCACCTGCGCGAGGCCAGCATCGGCAACCCGGCCGAGTTCCAGCAGCTGGGCTTCCGCGAGCAGGTGCTGCCCATCCCCGGCGTGGGCACCACCCTCAGCATCGGCGACGACGACGGGGGCTACCGCGGCGACCGCGAGATGACCATCGCCATGCTGCGGGCGCACATGGACACGCTCACGCGCGACCGCGGCCGGGTGCAGACCGATACGCGCAAGGCGGCCATGGAGGACCTGGAGTACGCCCTGAAGGGCGGCCGCCGCGGCGTGGTCACGCTCCCCGCGAACGGCCCGCCCCCGCTCAGCGTCGCCGAGCGCACGCGGCAGACGGCGCTCACGCTGGCGGGCGACCAGCAGATGGTGTCCAACACGCGCCGCGACATCCGCTCGTTCGACGTGGAGGTGCAGAAGAAGTACTCCATCGCCATCGCCACGCTGGTCTTCGTGATCATCGGCGCGCCGCTGGCCCTGCGCTTCCCCGGCGGCGGCATCGGGATGGTGATCGCCTCCAGCCTGCTCATCTTCTCGCTGTACTACATCGGCCTCATCGGCGGAGAGGCGCTGGCGGACGCGGGGCACGCGTCGCCCATCGTGGCGATGTGGATCATGAACGCGCTGATGACGGTGCTGGGCTTGTTCGGGATAACCAAGATGGGACGCGAGACGTCGACCGCCCGCGGCGGCGGCGGGCTCGCGGCCATCGCCCAGGCGGCGCGGGAGTGGATCGCGTCGCCGTGGTTCCGGCGGCAGGGGGAGGGCGCATGAAGCTGCTGGACCGCTACGTGGTGCGGCAGTACCTGCGCACCTTCGTGATGCTGGTGCTGGGCATCCCCCTGCTCTTCATCATCGGCGACGTCACCGACAACATTGACAAGTACCTGGAGCGCGGCATCCCCATGGGGCGCCTCGCCTTGTCGTACGTGTACCAGATGCCGCTCTTCATCCAGTACGCCTTCCCCATCGCCGCGCTGGTGGCGACGGTGTTCACCATCGGCGGGATGACGCGGCACCAGGAGATCTCGGCGGCCAAGGCGGGCGGCGTCTCGTTCTACCGCATCATCCTGCCCATCGTGGGGCTCTCCATCGTGCTGAGCATGGCGGCGCTGGGCCTGGGCGAGCTGACGCCCATCACGCTGCAGAAGCGCGCGGAGCTGATCGGGTCGAAGAAGAACACCGAGTCCACCGGCCGCAGCAACTTCGTCTACCAGACGGAGGGCGAAGGGGTGATGACGGTGCGCCGCATCGACACCACGGAGGGGCAGATGAACGGCATCGTGCTGGAGCGCAACGCCTCGCGCACGGGCGCCGGCCTGCACCGGATGGCGGACGAGGCGCACTGGACCCCCGCGCGCGGCTGGATCTTGCGGCGCGGCTACGTGCGCCGCCTGGCCGCCGGCGGCGCCGAGGAAACCTTCGCGTTCGACTCCATGCGCGTGCCCGGCCTGCGCGAGACGCCGGACGAGCTGCTGGCGGAGCCTAAGGACCCCACGGAGATGGGGTACGCCGACATCTCGCGTTTCATCGGCGCGGTGGAGCGCTCGGGCGGCGACGCGAACTCGCTCAAGGTGGAGCTGGCGCAGAAGGTCGCGCTGCCGTGCGCGGTATTCATCATCGTGCTCTTCGGGGCCCCGCTGGCCACCAGCTCGCAGCGCGGCGGCACGGCGTTCGGCATCGGCATCAGCCTGGGCGTGACCATCCTGTACATGCTGATGTTCCGCGTGGGCAAGGCCGTGGGCAGCAGCGGCAGCGTGGACCCGCAGCTCGCGGCCTGGGCGCCCAACGTGCTCTTCCTCGTCGCCGGCCTCTGGCTCATGTCGCGAACGCGGACGTAGGCGGGCGGGAGCGACGCAGCGATCCGAGAGCGGCCACCAGCCACGCTGGGGCCGCTCTTTCGGTTCTGGGGAGGCGGGGGCCCATCACCGCGGTTCGGCCCGTGGCGGGCATGGGACGTTCGCGACGGGGCTCGAGGGATCACAGCGTCCTGTGGATGCGGCTACACCGCAGCCCAGCATGCGAGCCATACGGGACAGAACAGCACAGCCCCTTGGACTGCAACGTCGCTGCTACGGGGAAACGGCACGCTTGACTATTCTCCTTTAACGCCCAAAGTTGTGAAAACATCCGGCGCGCTCAATCTCGACCTCCGTAGATGGGGCGCCACCTTCCTCATTCTCCCTCAGGAAATCCCAATGATCCGCCACCCTCAGACCCGGCTCAGCACGATCGCCGCATGCGCGCTCGCAGCGGCGTTGGGCACCGCCTGCTCCGACACCGTCACCGGCCCCGCAGCGCGGCCCCGCTCTTCGTACGTCACCGGTATCGCCGTCCAGCAGCGATGCCTGAGCCCGGCTACGTCCGACCCGACGTTCTACGACGGCTACTTGTACCCGCAGGACGTCCAATATCTGGAGTGCCTGCCCATCGATCCGCCGCCGCTGATTCCCATCGGAGACCGGCCCGTGTTCTACGATGGCGCATCCGTGGAGGCGACGGTCGAGACTCGCAACGACGCGCCCATCGAGACGCTCGTTCAGTACGAGCAGGGGCAGGGCTACCAGTCTCTCCGCGCGTACCTCGACTCGAACGAGTGGACGGAGGCTACCGCGGCGGCGGGGGGAGACGGTGAGGCCGCGACGGGCAGCGAGGGCATCGCCCAGGCCAATGACGGGGTGACCCGCGACGACTTCGACTTCGGCGACGGAATCCTCTCGCTGCTCAACAACCGCGGCGAGATCCAGGTGGGCGACACCGTCTACAAGCTCACCCGCGACAACGCCTACGCAGTTCACGTCAGAGACCTGGCGCTGCTTCGTGAGCTCGTGCCCACCCTCAGCTCCCCGGCCCCGGCGCCAGACTACCGCATCGTGGCGCAGCCGGTGGAGACCACCGCGACGGGGGACTCGCTCCAGCCGGCGCTCGCGCGCACTGCCGGGGTCGAAACCGGCTTCTCCCTCGGCTTCACGACCGACCACTGCACCTGGCAGAACGGGTCGCGCCGCATGAAGGGCAAGTCGTACATCACAAGCGCGTTCTTCTACTCCGAGGCAGGCGTAAGGACGGACTGGGAGCGCAAGAAGCTCTTCTGGTGGTCGAACACGTGGCAGTCGGGCACCCTCGAGTACGCCTACAGCACGGCCAGCCTGCGCCTTGGGAACAACTACATCTTCCCCACTAGCGGGAGCGGCTTTCAGACCGGCACCTCGAGCGTGCACAAGGTCATCAAGTCAGGCTGGTTCAAGCAGATCCGCGGCACGATCAACGGGACGCATACATCGTCCATCGGCCAGTGCTATACGCGCGTGACGCGGAACTGAGGCACCCGTTCCGCCTGGGCAGCTAACGCGGCGCTCGCCGAAATCCGTGCCCGGCTTAAGTCGCTCCCAGCGCGACCTGGGCGAGGTGCTGGATGCCGCAGCCCGCCAGCATTGCCGCGGGGGGAACGGCTGAACACCACGTGTCAGCACTCACACACCGAAGTGGGCGGACGACGACAACCCCGCCCGACGTGACTCGGGCTTCAGCACCAGGGCGGCGGCATTGAAGACGATGCCGTCGCCTTCGTTCTTTCCTGCGACTGCTTCGGTCCTCGACCGCATCTCACCGCGACGACGTACGCGTGGCATGCATCTGGCCCCTGCCGCCGGCTTTCGGTGTGAAAGCGACGAACGGGGAAGATGATGCGCAAGATGCAATGGTGTATTGCTTTGGGGATGGTGGCGCTGCTCGGCGTTGCCGGGTGCTCCGGAGGAAGCGAGCGCGCGGCGGCCGAGGGAGGCGCGGCCGAGGCTCGCGCACAAGCTCAAGCCGCTCCCGCGGCGCCAGCGCCCCCTCCGCCGCCCAAGGCGCTCACGTTGAAGGATTCGGCGGTGGTGCGGTCGGCGTTGGCGGCGCGGCGCGACTCGGTGGAGGCGGCGTTCGCGCGGGGGAGGCCGCTGGGCGCGAGCGAGGTCGCGGGGCTCCGGCAGGACGTGAACGCGGAGCAGATCGCGACGGCGCGGAAGCTGGGCATCACCCCATCTTCCGACGCGCAGATCAGGCAGCTTCTGCGGCAAGGCACGCTCGTGGAGCTGGGCGACAGCACGCCGTTCTGGGTGCTGCGCGACATGGACCACTCGGTGCCGTACGTGACGCCGGATGCGCGGGGGATGCTCATGGAGCTGGGCCGCCGCTTCCAGGCGCGGCTCGCGAAGCTGGGCCTGCCGCCGTACCGCATGAAGGTCACGTCGGCGCTGCGGACTGACGAGAGCCAGGCAGACCTGCGCAAGATCAACTCGTACGCCTCGCGCACGGTGAGCGCGCACGAATTCGGCACTACGATGGACGTGTCGCACGAGCGCTTCGCGGTGCCCGCGGACCCGCGCCCGGAGGCGCCACCCGAGCTGCGGATGGAGAGGAAGATGCTGGAGGAGGTGGGGAAGGAGCACTCGAAGGTGCTCCAGGCGGAGCTGGGCCGCGCCATCGCCGAGATGCGCGACGAGCATGCGCTGCACGTGATGATGGAGAACCTGCAGCCCGTCTACCACATGACCGTCGCGCGGCCGTTCCCCCGCTGAGCGCGGCGGCGGACGGCCCGTCCAGATGCGGATCGGCTGTTCGATGACGGCTTCGGGAGATGAGTCGCGGTGCGCTCAGGGCACGCGCGGGAACGTCTCGATGCCGCCAGGCCGCAGGCGGTTGAGCGCGGTGACCGCGCCCGTCGCATCGCGCGTGAACACCATCCGCACCACGCCGTTCGCGGGCGAGAGGCGCGTGAACTCGAACGTCGCCGGCCCGACTGGCTCCAGCGGAATCGCGGTTCCCGACGGCTCGACGAGCGACAGCGCCGAGTCGCCGGCTGCGACCACGCGGAGGAGCCCGCCGCGCGGCGTCCGGTAGCTGCCTGCGTAGTGCGCGAGCGGCCCCGCGACCGCAACCGATACGCGCGGCGAGAACACGGCCTCGCGGGTGCTCTGGGCCATCGACATCTCCCACGCGCCGCCGCGCCGCGTGAGCAGCGTCAGATACCGATACCGCTGCACCTCCACACCCACGCTCTCCGCCAGCACGCTGGTGACCACGGCGACTCCGGGCGCGGGCCGCCTCACCGCCTCTTCCGACCAGTCGAGCCGCATCTGCCCGCCGGTGCTGTGGCTCGCGGACTCGGCGATCAGATCCGCGCGGTCGTACGTGCGCCCGCTGCTGAGCGTGAGCGACGCGTCGGAGGCCGTGTGGGCGCGCAGGTAGCCCGTGTCCGCCAGCGTGAACGCCCGCCACCACGCGCGCTGCGCCGCCACCGCATCCCGCTCTCCTGCGGACGCCGACGAGGCCGCGGACCGTGGCCCATCCACCGGACCAGCGACGGTAGACGCGGCGCACGCGGAGAGGACGAGCGCGAGCGGTGCGGCGGCGAAGGCCGTGAATCCACGCATCATTGGTGTGCTCCGGAGATGGGAAGGCAAGGGCGTGATCGGGAGATGCGGACGCGCCGCGATGCTGCGAGCACGCACCGCCACACATCTCCCGAGATGCCGGAGAGGTGACGAGGGACCGGAAGGCCCGATGTCTAGCGCCGGCTGGGGCCCACGCCGCGGCGTTCGCCGAGCCCGCGGCGCTCGGTGCGTCCGTTCCAGCCGCCGGGGGCGGCGCTGGTGAGCCAGTGCTGCGTGCCCGCGGCGCGGTTAATCTCGTCGATGGCGGCCAGGCGGCGGCGCATCTCCTCGTGCGTGAGCAGCGGAGCGTCGGCATAGCCGGGGTGCTCCTGGCTCATCAGGCGGTCGATGGCGTGCTCGTCCGCATCTTCCAGCGCCTCCAGCCACTCGTTCAGGAAGATGGTGATCTTGCACTCCTCGAGCGCGCGGACGATCAGTTCGTGCGGCGACAGGCCGGACGCGGCGGCCATGAACGAGAAGTCGTAGCCGGGGCCCAGGATCTTCCGGAACACCCACGCCGCCCGCGACATGTGGAAGTCCGACGTGACCACGCGGATGGAGCGCCACCCGTTCGGCTCCAGGAACTGCTCGCGGACGAAGTAGGCGTTGCCCAGCGTGTCCTTCGCCTCCTCCTCCAGCAGCAGCGCCTCGTCCGGCAGGCCCATGCCGCGCGCCATCTCCGCCATCGCGGCGGCCTCCGTGACGGGCGGGTCGTCGTCCATCAGCCCGCAGCGGCCCGTGAAGATGATGCGCGGGGCGATGCCGCGGCGGTACAGCTCCACCGCGCGGTGCACGCGCGTCCGCCCCACCACGGGCAGCGTGCCGTCTGGCTTCACGCCGCCCCCCAGCACCACGATCGCGTCCGACGGATACGCGGCGCGGGCCTCCCGTTCCTCCAGGCTCAAAGCGCTTCCAGCTCCCGGTGCAGCGTGCGCGCTACGCTGGTCCAGTCGAACCGCTCGCGCGCCACGCGGTACAGCGTCTCCTTGTGCTTCTCGCCCATGTCCAGCGCGGCCGGCACCCGCCGCACGATGTCGGCGACGGTGCGGTCCGCCGCGGGGTCCAGCTTCATCGCGTCGCCCTCGCCCGGCGGCAGGCTCTCGGCCACGGAGTCGATGCTGGCCTTCATCCCCGCGAAGTAGGTGCCCAGCGGGAAGGTGCCGGACGCGAGCGCCTCCAGGAAGACGAGCGGTCCCGCCTCCTTCACCACCGACGGGAAGACCGCCGCGTCGCAGCACGGAAAAAGGAAGCGAAGCTCCCGGTGCGTCAAGTAGCCTGTGAAGACGACGCGCTCGGGCCGCACGTGCTCGCGCGCGGCGGCGAAGTACGCGCCGGTCTCGCCGCGGGCCTCCACCTGCTCCAGGAAACGGGCGGCCTGCGTCAGCTCCGTGCCCTCCGCCTCGCCCTCGGGGGCGCCCTCCAGCTCGCGGCCCCACGCCACGATCTCCGCCACCAGCGCGCGCTCGCCGTGCTCCAGCGCCCACAGCAACGCCTCAAGCGGTCGGCGCAGCGGCCCGTGGCCGACCACTACGAGGCGGAGGTCGGGGCGTTCACGGAGGATGAACGGCAGGGCGACGATCACACCCTGGATGCCTTTCGTGGAGATCAGCCGTCCCACGAACAGCAGCGTGGCGTCGCTCTCCCACTGCACGGCATCCAGCTTCGCCTCCACGTCCGCGTCGGGCGCCTTGCCGTCGTACGCCGGCTCGTCCGCCAGCACCTCGCGCAGCTCGTCCAGGCGCATGTCCCCGCGCAGGCGGGCGAGCATGGGCGCGGAGTGGCCGGGGGCGCGGCCCCGCGGCGTGTCCGCGAGGGCGGCGGCCATGCGCGCGACCATCTCGCGGCGGCCGGAGCGGGGGATGGGCTGGAACTGGCTGGTGTCCACGCCCAGGTGCAGGTCCATGAACTTCGCTTCCAGCCCCGGCACCGCGCCCAGGATGGACCGCACCCGCTCCCGCATCTCCTCGCCGTGCACGAACACGATGGACGCGTCGGCGAAGGCGCTCACGGCCATGCGGTGGAAGCGCTCCTGCCGCTTGACCGCGAACTCCAGCGCGCTGCCGTGCGGCATGACGGAGAACGGCACCCCCGTCTCCGCCCTCACCCGCTGCGCGACGACGGACATCAGCACCGCGTGGTTGGCGTGGATCGCCGTGATCCCCTCGTCGCGGACGATGCGGAGGAGGGCGCGCGTGTTCCGCTCCACGTAGTCCTCCACCTCCTCGTCGGAGAGGTCCACCATGGGCACCACGCGGCCGAACTGTTCGTACCTGTCCCACACGTACACGGGCAGCGTGTCGCCCAGGTCCGGCTGGTGGAGGATGCAGCGGCCGGGCGTGGACGGCTCGGCACGGTACTGCGTCTCCACCGCGCCGTCCGGGAGATACCGCCGCGCCTCGGCGATGAAGCCGTAGCGCTCCGGGTGGTTCTCCTGCGCCATCAGGTGCACCGTCTCGCCCTGGCGGCACAGCGACTCCACGATGGAGCGCGTCCACAGGTTGCTGCCGGAGCCTTCGAGCAGATAGCCGTGCAGGATGCAGATCATGGGACCTCGTGGCGGCGGGAAGCTTGCGCCATCTCGCAATCCCCCGGCCACGGGCCTGTACCGAGCGTTCTTCATCGACCGACCGAAAGATGCGTCGCCGCGGCCTCGCCCTGTCGCGTGGACGCGCGGGCTACGGCGGCGCGAAGCCCTGTCGTGGACTGCTTCTGGAGATGTCTACTCGGCGAGCGGACGGAGTGATCGAGAGGTGGTCAAGCCCGCCCACAAGATCAGGACGATATCGGCGGCTGCGCACCTACCGTGATTTCCTTCATCCTCTGATCGCACTACGCGCTCGGCGACTTCGGCGGTGCGATGGACGGAAAGAAGCGTGCGGCATGGCTGATCGTCTACCGTCATACCAGCGTGTTCTCGGCAATGGGAAGACGCCTGGAGAGCGCGGGAGCGTGGCAGGCGCGCAACACTTCCGAACACGCGGAAGTACATGGGACACAATACGTTCCGCTGCCTCGGAAACAGTTGCGGAGAAGGCCTTTCGTCGTTAACGTAATGCGCGGTCCCCGCCCCATCTCGCCCTCATTCGAAGAGCGGTCCCACTTGATCACTGACGCCCGCCCCAGCCGGGGCTTGCTGCGCCTGGCGCTGCCCATGGCCGCGCTCGCGCTTTTTGCCGCCTGCTCCGACGCGGGCACGCTGCCGTCCGCCCCCGGCACGCCGGGCCAGCCGCCTGTGTCCGTGCCGGCATCGCCCTCGTTCGCCGTCCTGGAGTGCACCGCGAGCGTGGCCGCCCGCATGGTCCGCTGCGGCGCGCCGGGCACCGCTGCCGGCGCCGCGCTCGACATCACGCACACCATCGGCGGTCAGGGACAGAACGTGCTCCTCGCCTCCAGCGGCGTGGCGTACGACTCGGTGGCCGAGGTGTTCAGCGCCAACGTGACCGTGCAGAACCTGCTGGTGAACCGCCTGGGCACGCCCGACGGCACCACCGTCACGGGCATCAAGGTGTTCTTCCACAGCTCGCCCACCGCCACGTCGGGCAGCGGCGTCATCTCGGTGGCGAACGCGGACGGCACGGGCACCTTCACCGGCGGCGGGCAGCCGTACTTCGACTATCCCGAGATCCTGGCGTACCAGGCCGTGTCGCAGGCGCACCAGTGGCGCTTCAACGTGCCCAAGACGGTGGGCACCTTCGGGTTCCGCGTGCTGCTGCAGACCAAGGCGCTGCCCGTGGTGGTGTTCGACCGCGTGACCGGCGGCAACCGCGACATCTGGCGCGTGGCGCTGGACGGCAGCGACCTGGTGCGCATCACCAGCAACGTGGCCGACGACCAGAACCCCACCGTGGCGCAGGGCCTGGTGGTGTTCACCAGCTTCCGCGACACGGCGGCGGACCTGTACCGCATCCCCCTCACCGGCGGCGCCGAGACGCGGCTCACGCAGCAGCACGTGGACCTGCTGGACGCGGCGTACTCGTCCAACGGGCTCCGGCTGGCGTACACCAACGACGTGAGCGGCGTCTCGCGCCTGTACACGTCCAAGGCGGACGGCACGGGCGGCGCCCCGGCCACCACCGGCTCGGGGCAGATCGAGGCGGGGCCCACCTGGAAGCCGCGCGCCGACACGTCGTCCGCGCACCTGGACTCGATCGCCTTCGTCTCCACGCTCACGGGCGGGTCCGACATCTACATCGCCACGCCGGGCGGAGCGGCCACGCTGCTGGTGGGCGGCCCCAACGCCGAGGTGGAGCCCGCGTGGAGCCCAGACGGCACGCAGGTGGCCTTCGTCTCGGACCGCACGGGCGACACCGAGATCTTCACCGTGAACGTGTCCACCGGCGTGGTCACGCGCCTCACCAACCGCGCGGGCACCGACAACGGCCCCGCCTGGCTGGCCGACGGGCGCCTGGTGTACACCGCCTGGGTGGGCTCCACGCCGCACCTGGAGTGGCTGGACCCGGCCGCGCCGGCCACCACGCACGTGATCCCCACGGGCACGGGCGCGGCGCAGCGGGCGTCGGTGGTCCAGTTCTGAGGAGCTGATCTCTGGCCGCGGCTTCGCGATTCCGACAGGGTTTCGCGGGGCCGCTCCGGAGCCGGGCGGCGATACAGCCTGCCGCCCGGCTCCTGCGCGGGGGCGGTGAGCCTCCTCCTCCGGCCAACGGTACTGCTGTTGGCCTATGTCCGGGGTCTCCCCGCCCGCGGAGCGAGCCTGCCGGGTGCCGCCTGAACCGCGGCACCCGGCATTCTCGCTCCGCTTCAGCTTTATGGGGGTACGGCGGAACGGCGTCTTCCGGGTCCTCCCATTGCGCCGGGCTCGTACGGCGCTGACCTTGTCCGCGCATCCATCCGCCGCACGGACGCACCCGTCCGGAATCCCATCTCCCGTCCAGCCCCGCATCCCACCTGACACGCGCCCCACATCCACCTCCGCGACGGACGCACGAGCGCGCCGCATCGCGGCAGCGCGTCGTTCGCCACAGCGGAGCCGGCCCGCTGGTCGCCCTCCGCTTTCGGACCGCGGCGTGACGGGTTCGGCCGATGCACGACGGTGCCGTCCGGC
Organism: Longimicrobiaceae bacterium; assembly: GCA_035696245.1. Classification (NCBI taxonomy): domain Bacteria; kingdom Pseudomonadati; phylum Gemmatimonadota; class Longimicrobiia; order Longimicrobiales; family Longimicrobiaceae; species Longimicrobiaceae bacterium. The sequence continues at coordinate 31,037 of DASRQW010000238.1, forward strand.
GGCCGTCGATCTCCACCTCAAGGTGAAACGAAGAACCGAATGATGACCAGGCGAACGGCCGTGCGACTCACCCTGGCCGTGCTGGCCGCGGCGCTCCCCCTGGCCGCCACGGCGTGCGACGGGAGCGGCACCGGTGCGGACAGCGCGCGCGACGTGACCATCGGCGGCGTGTTCTCGCTCACCGGCAACTGGGCCACGCTGGGCGTCACCAGCAAGGCCGCCATGGAGCTGGCGGTCGAGGACGTGAACGCCTACGCGGCGGGGCGCGGCATCCACTTCGTGGCGCGGGTGGAGGACACGAAGCTCGACCCCGCGACGGCGCTGGCGAAGGTCCAGGCGCTGCACGGCGCGGGCGTGCAGGTGGTGGTGGGGCCGCAGTCCAGCGCGGAGCTCGCCGCAATCAAGCCGTACGTGGACGCGAACGCCATGCTGGTGGTGAGCCAGTCCAGCACGGCGGGCAGCCTCGCGGTAGCGGGCGACGGCATCTTCCGCTTCACGCCGTCGGACAGCCTGGAAGGCGTGGCGGTCTCGGCGCTGATGTGGGACGACGGGATCCGCGCCGTGGTGCCCATCTGGCGCGCCGACGCGGGCAACCAGGGGCTGCACACGGCCACGGCGGCGCGCTTCGCGTCGGCCGGCGGCACCGTCTCCACGGGCGTCGAGTACGCCGCGACGGCGACGGCGTTCGCGACGCCGGTGGCCTCGCTCTCCGCCCAGGTGCACCAGGCGCTCGCGACCCATCCTGCGGGGCAGGTGGGCGTGTACTTGGCCGGCTTCGACGAGGTGGCGGACGTGTTCGCGCTCGCCGCGGCCGACCCGGAGCTGTCGTCGGTGCGCTGGTACGGCAGCGACGGCGTGGCGCTCAGCGCGGCCGTCCTCGCCCGCCCCGCCGCCGTGGCGTTCTCCGAGCGGGTGGGCTTCCCCAACCCCGTGTTCGGCCTGGATCCCACCGCGCAGGACCGCTGGAAGCCGGTGGCCGATCGCATCCGCGCGCGGGCCGGGCAGGAGCCCGACGCGTTCGCGCTGGGCGTGTACGACGCGGTGTGGGTGGCGGCGATGGCGTACCTGGCCTCGCCCGCGCACCCGAGCGCGGCGGACCTGAAGACGCGTTTCGTGGCGACCGCGGGCTCGTACTACGGCGTGACCGGCTGGACGGCGCTGAACGCCGCGGGCGACCGCAAGTATGCCGACTTCGACTTCTGGGGCATCCGGGCATCCGGCTCCACGCACGCCTGGACCCGCGTCGCCTCGTACGACACCAAGCTGGGCCTGCTCAGCCGCTGAGCGGAGCGGCACAGCGGGCCCGGTGGACCTCCGTCCGCCGGGCCCGCTGCGTTCTCCCAGCCGCGTCGGCCGACTGGCATCGCGCTCGCGACGCCGTGGTAGGATGCGGACCTGCGCATCCGCGGTCCATCGCCGACGAGGCTCCGGCATCGGGACGCATCCACCGGCGCTCGGTACATCTACCGAACCTCCGCACGGCCGGCGCCCGCCTCCGCATCTCCCGACACCGACGGCCCCACGCCTCCGCATCTGCCAATGCAGCCGGATCGTCGGATGCGAGACGTGGGAAATGCTATTCCCGGCGCGGGTGGGCGGTATTAGCTTTCCGATGTTTCCACGTTCATCCCCATGCTCCCCCACCGGAACCATGAGCCTCAGCCGCACCCTGCCCCGCGCCGCCTTCCACGCCCGTGCGGCGCTCGTTGCCGCGGCGCTCGCCGTGCTCGCGGCCTGCAACGGCGGCGGCGGCACCGGCAGCGGGCCCGTGGTGGCGGTCGCCGCGGCCGGACGCCTGGAGCGCGGCGCGACCGTGACGCTCTCCGCCACGCGCGACGGCGTCGCGATCCCCCCCGCCGAGGTGACCTGGTCCGCCACCCCGGCCGACGCGGTCACGCTCACGGCAGACGGCCACGCCACGTTCCTGCGCGCCGGGAACGTCACCATCTCCGCCAGCGCGAGCGGCGACGCGGGGCACGCCGACTTCACTGTCGCCGTGCCGCCCACCGTGGTCTTCGACCGCGTGGTGAGCGGCAACCGCGACATCTGGAGCGTGTCGCTGGACGGCGGCGAGCTCACGCGCATCACCACCGACCCGGGCGACGACCAGGACCCCAGCGCGGCGCACGGGCTGGTCGCGTTCACCAGCTTCCGCGGCGGCTCGGCAGACATCTTCACCGTGCCGCTCACCGGCGGCGCGAACACGCAGCTGACCTCGGCGGCGTCGTTCGAGACGTCGCCCTCGCTCGCTCGGGACGGGACCAAGATCGCGTACACCAGCGACGTGACCGGCCTGTCGCGCGTGTGGGTGATGTCCTCCACCGGCAGCGGCGCGACGGCGGCCACGGGCAACTTCGGCCAGGCGGGAAGCATCGAGGCAGGGCCGTCGTGGAACCCCGGGGGCACCGGTATCGCATTCGTCTCAACCGCGAGCGGCGGCGCGCAGCTCTACACGGCGTCCGTCCCCGGCGGCCCGCCCGCGCAGCTCACCGGCACGACGAGCACCGCCAGCGTGGAGCCCGCGTACAGCCCGGACGGCACCCGCGTGGCCTTCACCTCGGACCGCGACGGCGACACCGAGATCTACCTGGTGACCGTCGCCACCGGCGCGGTGACGCGCGTCACCAACCGCCCGGGCGCCGACGCGCAGCCCGCGTGGCTGCCCGACGGGCGGCTGGTGTACACGGTGTTCACCGGCGGCACGCCCTCGCTGCGCTGGCTGGACCCCGCCGCGCCGGCCGACGTGCACAACATCCCCACCGGCACGGGCGACGCGCAGCGCCCGTCCGGCGTACTCTGATCGCGAGGCACCATGCCCGATGGATACCAGGTCCCCGAAGACGTGCTGGCCGCCCACCTGGCGGGCGAGGCGGTGCTGCTGGACATGGACACCAAGCAGTACTTCCGCCTGAACGCCACCGCGGCGCACGTGTGGAAGCAGCTGGAGCGCGGCCTGGACCGCCCGGCGCTGCTGGCCGACCTGTGCGCCAACTTCGAGGTGGACGAGGCGACCGCCGGCGCCGAGCTGGACCGGCTGCTGGCCGAGCTCGCCGCGCACGGCCTGGTGCGCCCCGCCCCGCCGGAGGGCGGCGCGGCGTGAGGGCCACGCCGGGCGCGGTGGCATCCGGGATCTGGGCCGCGGCCCGGGTCCCGTTCCAGCTTCGGGGCCGCGCGCTCGACGCGCTGATGGCCGCGCCCGAGCCCGCCGCCACGCCGCGCCCGGTCCCGCGCGGGGCCGTGGGCGCCGCGAACCGCATGGTCGCGGCGCTGGCGCGCGTGCCCGGCTCGCCCTGGCGGGACACCTGCCTGTACCGCAGCATCGCCGAGTGCCTGGTGCTGCGGCGCTACGGGGTTCCCGCCTTCGTGCGCATCGGCGTGCGCAACGAGAACCCGCCGCACGGGCGCATCATGGCGCACGCCTGGGTCGTCCGCGCGGGCGACGACGGGGCCCCGCCCGAGGCCACGCACAACGAGCTGCTCCACTCGCTCCTGGTGCGCGGTTGACGGCTCCCGCCCTCCCCGCTGCGGCCGAGGTGACCGCCGGCTCGCTGCGCCTGCTGCAAGACGGCTCGCTCTCCGCACACTGGGAGGCGGGCCTGCACCCGTTCATCGCCCGCTGGCTCCCCCTCCTCCCGCCGGACGAAGCGGGCACGACGGCAGATGGCGCCTCGGCCATCCGCGTCGTCCACGCATCCTCCCCCGCGCCCGCCGCGCCTT
>DASRQW010000239.1 GCA_035696245.1 Longimicrobiaceae bacterium
CCTCCACCACGTACACCACACTCTGCCGGTAGACGACCTCTACCTCGTACCTCTTCTGCTCCATGCCGCATCTCCCGGTTCGTTCGCCCGCTCTCGGGCTTCTCGGAGCCGCGCTGCGCGCCCTCCGCCCCACGCCCGCCAGCACAATGCGAGGATCGTGCACACCGCGTACGCCCTGAAGTATGTAAGAAGCGGCGGTGATGCGCTACCAACCCAATCCCGCAGAGCTCTCGGATACATACAACCGGTACTCACCACGCCTGCTGCGGGGGAAAATTGGGTGATGGAGCAGTCATTAATCGGTGCCATATAACGTTTACCCTACACCACCAAGCAAAGACTTGGCACCGGCGCTATCCTAAGAGGTTGTGGGACCCAGAACGAGCCATGGATTGAACATCTTGGTCGCACGATACTGAAGCACTGATAGTGGATGTACATCCTCAACACTACCGTCGGCTCCAGTGGTACGGACATTTGCAGGATAGTTCTCATAATCCCGATCATGAACATACAATTCCAAGACTTCGAGAAGGGTGATAACCATCGTTGCCAACTGTGGCAGTAGGCGGGACGGTTCGCGTTGGGTCAGAGGTTTCAGGATTAGATTACCGTTCCTGATGTCAAGGAAATCAAAATCTAAATTGGTAACGTGAACGAAGGGGGATAAAAGCGCATACATACGTCGATAGTCATCCTGTGCGCCCACCGCAGCAAATGCATCCTCAACGTTGGGAAATCCATGCCAGTGCTGGCTTGTCTTCACAGCTTCCCGCACCTCGTCAAATCCTGGTGATGAGAAGTACTCCTTGAATGCCTTGGTCTGGCTTTTCGTGTACCCAAACCACTCCGGTGAAGATTGTAAACGAACTCGACTGGTATCATCTTTCAAAACACTGGTCCCATATCGTTGAGCAGCCAAATAATGAAATGCCGCCAACCGCGAGGCCATTATGTCTTTTGAATCACCCGTAACCAGTTGGAGAGTTACACGTATCTCCAGCAAAATCCGAACGAGAGAGAATCCCGATTCTTGCAGGCCTTTCGCAAACAGATGCCGGACGCTTTCCGCTGTAACCAGTGCTCTCCGCAACAATGCCGAAGATACCGAGTCGCGAAGCGCGCGTGTAGAGCGAAGTGGCAGCGTTTCTAAGATATGACTCCCATGGTCAATTACCGACTTGGTGAACAGCCAGATCTCTGAAGGACCTTCGAGTATCGCTGGAAATTCCCGGGCGAAGAGGTCGGACTCCCGTATCTCGCCTTGAAAGTCGAACTGCGGCGGTTCTGAATTTGAGTGATCTGTCATTGCCACCCACCTCTCGAGGTAGTCGATTACGAGCTACAGCGGAGATATGACCCCTACGGTTGAATACAACGGTACACCAGATCAGCGCCTCCTTCACCTTCGAGGGCGGCGATCGCCTGCTCGTGCGTCACGCTCGGGAAGTCGTCCAGGAACTCGTCCAGCGGATGCCCGGCTTCCAGGTAGTCGATGAGGTTCTTCACGGGCACCCGCGTGCCGACGAACACCGGCATCCCGGCAAGGATCCCGGGGTCGCTGTGGATGACCGTTCGCTGGCTCATTGAAATCTCCGGGTTGGATGGGACCGCATCCTCCAAAGTACACGAGGCGTCCGCCGGGTCCAAGCGGCGCCTACCGCGCCACCAGCCGCGGATCGCGCCGCGACGCACGCAGTTCCGCCCGCACGGCCGACATCGCCGCCTCCATCTCGGCCCTCCCTGCATCCCCGATCTGCTGGCCTGCGAAGCGGGCGCGGAGGTAGAGGTCGATGAGGCGGGCGGCATCTTCCGCGCCCGGCGCGTTGGCGGCGCGGAGGCGTTCGGCGAAGGCGAGCGGGGTCTCGCCGGGCGGGCACGGGTAGCCCGCCCGCTCGTACGCGCGGCGCAGGGCCACGTACGTGCGCGCCTCGGGCGTGAGGTGCGCGCGGGGGCGGCGGCGGAGCAGCCAGAAGATGGCGGCCAGCGCGACACACACCCCCAGCACCACGGGCAGCGACGGGCGCGGAAGCTTGCCGGTGCGCCGCGGCCCGGCGTTGCGGCTTCCGGAGAAGAAGTCGCCCGCGTCGCGCAGAAGTCCGAGCTGCCGGTCCAGGTTGTAGTCCAGCACCCACTTGGTCCAGCGGTGCTCCAGCCCGTCCAGCCAGAACCGCGCGGGCGCCGCCCACGCATCGCTGCCGTGGCGGCGCAGCGCCTCGCTGCGGCTGGCCTGCGGCGTCGCGTCGAACGGCACCCATCCCACGTCCGGGAACCAGACCTCGGTCCACGCGTGCGCGTCGTTGCCGGTGACCACCAGGTAGTCGCCGTTCGGGTTCCACTCACCGCCCAGGAAGCCGGTCACGCTCCGCGCGGGGATCCCCTCCTCGCGCAGCAGGACCGTGAGCGCGGACGAGAAGTACTCGCAATGCCCGCTGCGGCGGCGGAAGAGGAAGGCGTCCAGCGTCGCAGCTTCCGGGTTCGCCGGCAGGTCGAGCGTGTAGGTGAAGGCGGACATCAGCCAGCGCTGCACCGCCTGCACCTTCGCCAGCCGCGTCGCCTGCCCCGCCGTGAGCGAGTCCGCCAGGCGGGAGATGCGCGCCGGCAGCGGCGGGAGCTGGAGGTACGGCGTGCCCTCCGGCGGCGCCGCGTCCGACGAGGCGGCGAGCATCGCGTCCGGCGGCCGCGCGGCGGCGGAGACCACGGAGTAGACCGGCTCGTCGCTGCCGAAGAAGACCACGTCGCCCGCCCCGTCGCGGAGCGTGCGGATGGCGGAGCGCGGACGCACCTCCACCACCGGATGCAGCCCGAAGAGCACCCGCGCGCCCGGCGGACCGCCGTAGATGCGCTGCACGCGCGGCGGCCCGCCCCACACGGCGCGGTACTCCCAGCCCGCGGGGGTGGACTGCGGCAGGCCCGGCGTGCTGGACCAGCGCGTCCCGTCGAACCGGTCGAACGAGCGCCCGCGCCAGTACAGCTCGGATATGGGAGGATGCCGCCCGTCCGCCATCTCCGCGCGGAAGGCGACCGTCGGGTTGGGCGAGATGCGGTCGCCGTACTCGCCGATGGACACCTCGTCGCCGAAGCCCGCCATCACCTCGCCGCCGGCACCCGCACGGCCGTGCACGTTCCACTGCCGCGGCAGGCGCGGGAAGATGACGAAGAGGACGACGCTCACGAGCACCGTGACACCGGAGAGCGCGACCGTAGCCGCCAGGAACGGCCGGCCCACGCGGATGTCGGCCACGTGGAAGCGCTCGGCCTGGCGGCGCAGGTAACCCACCATCATCCCCACCGTGGCGAGGACGACGTACGCGACGAAGGCCCCGGCGAAGCCCACGCCGGGGTAGTACGCGGTGGCCGCGATCAGCAGCGCGAACGAGAGCGAGTAGAGCCGCATGTCGTTGCGCGCGTCCAGCGAGCGCAGGCTCTCGGCCACCAGCAGGAAGAGCAGCATGGCCAGCACGGCGGGCATGAAGTCCGCGACCAGCACGAAGGCCACGTACAGCATCCACGCGCACAGCGCCAGCACGCCCAGCCGCGACGCCCGCTCCACCCACACGCTCCCGCGGGCGTCCGGGTGCCAGAAGAGCGCGAGCCCCAGCCCCGCGGTGGACGCCAGCACCATCGGCAGCGGCCCGGCGCCGGCCGCGAAGGCGCCCAGCGCGGCCAGGGCCATCCCGGCGCACAGGCGGCGGTGCAGCAGGGCGAGCCTCATCGCCCGCCCCTCTCCGCCGTGAACACGTCGCCCCACCCGGGCTCCGCCGCGGCGAGCGGGGTCACGAGCACGCACTCGCGCGCGGGGACGGGCGGGTCCAGGCGCGGCGCGGAAGCGCGGAAGCGGGCGCGGGCCAGCGCCTCCAGCACGCGCTCCAGCTGCACGGGCCCGGCGCCCGGCGCCACGCGCGCCTCGGCCGTGGCGAAGCCGAACGCCTCCCCCCGACGCATGGCGGCGGATGCGAGAGAGCCCGCGATCTCCGCCGCCGTCTCGGCCGCGTCCTCGTCGGCAGCGCGCAGCTCCAGGCAGATCCACAGCGCCTGCGAGCGGTCCCGCTCGTACTCGCGCACCACGGGCTCGCCCAAGCGCGCGCTGGTGCGCCAGTGCACGTCGCGCGGGTCGTCGCCGGGCCGGTACGGCCGCAGCCCGCGGTACTCGCCGCGCGCTCCCGCCGCGCCGGAGAACGTCTCCCCCGCCCGCCGCACGCGCTCACCGGACGGCCGCGGCTCGCGCACGGGACGGTCGTGGCGCGGCCAGACGACGACCTCGCCCGCGATCTCCAGATCGCGCTCCTTGCGGAAGAGGCCGAACGGGAACGACGTCGCCATCACCACCGTCCGCAGCGGATAGACGCCCCGCTTGGTCCACTGCGCCTCCGCACGCCCCGTCGCCACCGCGTCCGCGGCGACGACGGGCAGCCACGCGCGGCCAGGCATCCCCTCCTCGCCCACCTCCACCGCGAACGACGGCATCCTCCGCTTCCGGTTGTGCAGGTCGTAGCCGATGCGCGCGGGGTCGCCGGCGGTGGCGGCGCGCGGCGGCCTCCGCGTCACGTCGACCGACCGGATCATCTGCTCGCTCAGCCAGCCGCTCAGCGTGATGAAGCCCAGCATGGCGCCCAGCAGCAGGAAGAGCAGGTTGTTTCCCGTGGCGATGGCCGCCACGCCCAGCAGCAGCGCCCCGCCCGTGAACATCGCCCCCGACCGCGCGAACCGCAGCCGCCGCGGCGGACGCAGCAGCCGGCGCACGCGGGCGCGGAAGGTGATCGGAGCGGGAGAGGGAGCGGTCGGCAGCGGCACGAGGCGGTTGTACGCGTGGAGGAAGATGGTGGGTGACGGCGAGGCCCCCTCCCCCAGCCCCTCCCCCAAAACTGCCTGGGGGAGGGGAGCCTGTTTGGGGTGGGCGGGAGGCCGGTCGCGAATCAAGTTATTTAGAGACAGACACTTAAGGACCAGCCGTGACTACCTGACCCTCAAGCCGAACCGAACCGAACCGAACCGAACCGAACCGAGCCGAGCCGAGCCGAGCCGAGTCGAGTCGGGAAGCTACGCACGCCCGAAAGTCCCGAGCCTCGAATCAGTTCCCCCGCGGCAGCCGAGACCAGCCCTCGCCTGCCGTGACCCACGAGCGAAATCGCGCACACCCTTCCAGCCAGCACGAACCAAGCTCCCCTCCCCCAGGCAGTTTTGGGGGAGGGGCTGGGGGAGGGGGCAGCCCTTCACACCGGCACCGCGATGCCCGTCACGATCTCGTCCAGCACGGCGACGGCTTCATCGTAGGCCTCGCCGGTGGCGGCGGAGGCGCCGGCGGGGAGGAGGCGGTGGGCGAGACAGGGGACGGCGAGGCGCTTCACGTCGTCGGGCGCGAGGAAGGTGCGCCCGTCCACGAGCGCGTAGCCGCGAGCGGCGCGGAAGAGCGCGATCGCGGCGCGGGTGCTGGCCCCCGCGCGCAGGCGCGGCTCGTGTCGCGTGGCGTGGACGATCGCCATCAGGTAGTCCAGGATCGACCCGTCGGCGTGAACCGTGTCGACCTGCTCCTGGAGGCCCAGCACCTCGTCCGGCCCCAGCACCGGCCGGATGCGGTCCGTGGGGTCGGCGCCGCCGGTGGACTGGAGCAGCACGTTGCGCTCCTCGTCCGCGTTCGGGTAGCCGATGCTCAAGCGCATCATGAAGCGGTCGAGCTGGCTCTCGGGCAGCGGGTAGGTGCCGTGCTGCTCGAGCGGGTTCTGCGTGGCCATCACCAGGAACGGGCGCGGCAGGTCGAAGGTGCGCTCGTCGATGGTCACGCGGCCTTCCTGCATGGCCTCCAGCAGGCCGCTCTGCGTGCGCGGAGGGGCGCGGTTGATCTCGTCCGCCAGCACGACGTTCGTGAAGATGGGGCCCGGGCGCGTCTCGAACTCGTGGGCGCGCGGGTTGTAGATCGACACGCCCAGCACGTCGCTGGGCAGCAGGTCGCTGGTGAACTGGATGCGGCGGAACTCCAGCCCCAGCGCGGCCGTGAGCGCGCGCGCCAGCGTGGTCTTGCCCACGCCGGGGATGTCCTCGAACAGCACGTGCCCGCGCGCCAGCAGCGAGGCGAGCGCCAGGCGCACCGTCTCGCGCTTGCCGCGGAACACGGTCTCCACCTCGTCCACCAGCCGCTCCAGCAGCCGCAGGTCCACGGGCTCGGAGCTGGCCGGAAGCGCATTCAGCATGGGGTCCACGGGTGCCGGGTTAGATGTGGGGTGTGCCCGAAACGTAGACACAACCCGCCGAACGGACCAGTGGCACCCAGCTTCATACCCAGCACGCCTCGCATCGTACAATCCGCGGCGTGACGAGCGGGAGATGACGTCCGGCATCGGACTCGCCGCTGGGACGCTGGCGCCGGATCGCCAGTGTCCGCACCGCAGCGCGCTTCCGATGATTGGCGGATTGGGAGTGGTGTGGAGTCGGCGTCGTGACACATCTTCCGAGAGGCCGTGCGGATCCGCTCGCCGGTCGATGCGCGGCGCGCATCGGTTTCGTGGATCCACATCTTCGCCGGCGGACGCGGTCACTCCAGCCGCGGGACAGGCGCTGCGATGCGGATCGTCCTTCCTCCTCCTCCCAACCACGAGGTCTGCATGGCGAACGAATTCGATGGGTACGAGCGGCTCTCCGATCCCGACGACCACTCCGAGGGCATCGAAGACGAGCATGCGGGCAGCGTGGCAACTGCCGGCGACGAGGTGAATCGCGATTTCCCTGCGGGCGCGCTGGGCATCACCGGGTTCACGGGCGGCGACGCGGGCGACCCCCTCACGCACCTTGATCCCAAGGGCGTCGTCGCACCCAAGCTGCTTGCGCAGGCGGTGGAATTCTTCCGGACACACCGGGCCAAGTTCGCCAACCAGGCCGTCATCTCTGTGTTGGACTACTCGCTCCCGTCCAGCAAAGGGCGCTTCCACGTGATCGACCTGGCGAGCGGCGAGGTGTGGTCACTTCACATGGCGAACGGCAAGGGCTCGGAGCCGGACCACGACGGCATCGCGCACCACCTGGGGAACGTGCCCGGCAGCAACATGAGCTCAGTGGGCTTCGTGCGCACGGCTGAGACCTACGAGGGCAAGCACGGCCTGTCGCTGCGTCTGGACGGGCTGTCGCCCACCAACTCCAACCTGCGGACGCGGGCGGTAGTGGTGCACGGCGCCTCGTACGTCACCGACCGGGACGTCATCCAGGGCCGCAGCAACGGCTGCCCCGCCGTGCCGAACGACCAGGTGGGCAAGCTCATCGGCAAGATCAAGGGCGGCAGCTTGATGTACTTCGGGCCCCTCCCGTAACCGTACTCTCACACCGAGCGCACGATGCCCCGCCGCTCCCGCCAAGCCGCGGGGCATCGTGCGTTCGTCTCGCCTGTCGTGACGGCGACCGAGGGCAGTGTTTTCGCCGCTCCGAAGTTGACCTCGTGAGAACACATGATGTATTATTCTGCGGAAAATGTGCGGATCACCTTCCGCGCCCCATCCTTCCGAAACTCTGGAGGCCCGCTGTGAACCGCATCCGCTCCACCGCCCTGCTCGCCGCGTTCGCGCTGCTGGGCGCCTGCCAGGACAACAGCACCGCACCGGCGTCCGTCCAGACTCCGGCTCTGGCCAGGAACCATCCGTCCGAGGGCTACGCGACGCCCGGAGAGGTTCGCACGGGCTACATCTCCGGGCCGGACGGACGGCCGATGAAGATCACGTACGAGGTGCACGACGGGCTGGCGGTGTGGCAGGGAGACATGATCCTCGGTCCGGCATCCGGCATCGCGAAGACGGCGGATGAGCTGACGCCGGCGGGTGGTGCGCGGCGCGGCGTGGTCATCAACACGGCGGGCAGCCGCTGGCCCGGCGGCATCATCCCGTTCGTGATCGACGCGGGGCTCCCGAACCAGGCGCGCGTGAACGACGCGATCGCGCACATCGAGGCCAACACCGACATCGTGGACTTCGTGCCGCGCACCACGCAAGGCGACTACGTGCGCATCGTCTCGTCGCCAGACGCGTGCTCGGCGCCGGTGGGGCACGTGGGCGGAATCGAGACGGTGAACCTGGCGGCGGGCTGCACCACGGGCGCCACCATCCACGAGCTGCTTCACATCACCGGCATGTGGCACGAGCAGAGCCGGTGCGACCGCAACACCTTCGTGCAGATCAACTTCGGTAACATCCAGGCGGGCCGCGAGCACAACTTCGACAACTACTGCACCAACGCGGTGGACGTGTTCGCGTACGACGAGGGCTCCATCATGCACTACGGGCCGTTCGACTTCTCCTCGAACGGACAGGCGACCATCACCTCGCTGCGCGGGCTGGCGGGGATGATGGGGCAGCGCAACGGGATGAGCGCCATCGACCGGCAGACGGTGGACTGGATGTACCCGCGCCCGTTCTCGGCCAGCATCTCCGGCAAGCAGAACGTGGCGCTGCACGAGTCGTCGCTCTACACGGCCGGCGTGGCGGGCGGCACCGGGCCGTTCACGTACGAGTGGCGCTCGCGGCAGAGCGGCCCGTCCACCTCGGGCACGTGGTCGGGATGGTTCAGCACGGGAAGCACGAACAGCACGTACGCGTCGATCAACTCGTGCGGGCTGAACACGAACTACCTGGAGGTCCGCGTCACCGACGCCACCGCGCGCCAGACCACGGGCAGCTACACGATCTTCATCACCAACCCCTGCTGACCGCCGTCTCCTGGCGAGATGAAGATGAGGTCGATCGAAAGACTGTAGATGGAGGGACGATGGTGCCCCGCCGCTCGGTGAGCGGCGGGGCACCGTCACACTGCGGCACCGTGTCTCCCGATCAGGACCGAGCCATACCGTCCCATCGCCATCGCCCCGTCGTGCACGCAACGCCGCACATCCGCCAAAAGACGAAGCGCCCGCCGCGGAATCCGCAGCGGGCGCTTCGTACATCAACCGAATTGCTTACGCCGTCGGCTGCTTGGCCGGGACGTCCGCGTCGAACACCTTGAGCGCGGGGACCTTGCGTCCGCGCTTCTCGATCAGCCGGTCGGCGAAGCGGTTCGCCATCGCGGCGATGGTGAGCGACGGGTTGGCGCCCACCGGGCCGGGCATCACGGAGCCGTCGGCCACGTACAGGCCGGGGTGGTTGTACACCTCGCCCCACTCGTCCACCACGCCCTCTTCGGCGTTGCGGCCCATGGGGTTGCCGCCCAGCGGGTGCACGGTGATCACGCGCTTGCCCAGGTACCAGATGGGGTTATCCACGAAGTCGGCGTCGAGGTGCTTGGCGATGGCCTTCATCGTCTTCTGCATCCGCCCGAAGTACTCGTCCGAGCCGCCGATCTTCCAGTCGCTCTCCAGGCACTCGCCGTCCAGGAAGAGCTTCCCGTCGGGCAGGTCGCGCCCCATCCCCAGCATCGGCACGCTGCTGGTGGAGAGGGTGCAGGCACCCAGCAGGTCCGCCACCTGCTTGCCGATGTTCGTGGAGTGCCCGATGCCCAGCGCACTCTTCAGCCGCGCCAGCCCGAAGTGCAGGCCGCGCTTCACCAGGCCCGCGCGGTTGCCCGTCTCCAGCAGCCAGTTCGCGAAACCGGGGTAGCCTGCGTCCTCGATGTAGAAGCCGCGGCCGGTGTGCGGCGCGCCGTCGGCCGCGTCGCCCATGCGGATGGCGCTGGTGATGACGGGGCCGAAGCTGCCGTTCAGCTCGCGCGGCACCTTCTTGCCACCCACGGTGTGCTTCGCGTTCATGGCGAAGGTGAGCAGGTCGCCGTTGCCGCAGTAGTGCGTGCCCAGCACCTTCGGGTTCACGCCGGGGAAGAACGCCCGGTTGCGCATCATCAGGTTGGTGCTGCCGTACGTGCCGGCGCCGAGGACGACGACGTCCGCCGTCACCACCGTGCGCTTGGCCCCGCTCGGAGTCGCCTCGCCCAGCGTGTGCTCCACGTACTGCACGGTGTAGCCGCCGCCGCTGGCATTGGGGAAGAACTCCTTCACCTCGGCGAGCGTGCGGATCTCCGCTCCCAGGCGCTTGGCCTCGGACAGGTACGTGTAGTCCAGCGTGTTCTTGCTGCCGTAGTTGCATCCCGCGTCGCACTCGCCGCACAGGCGGCAGGTGTAGCGCGTGCGGTCGTGCAGGTTGCGGTGCGCCTCGCGGATGGGCTCGCCGGGAATGGGGAGATCGCCCTCGTTGCGGAAGGTGACCGCCAGGTTCACCAGGTCCCAGTCCAGCCCCAGCGCCTCGGCCGCCTCGCGCATGGCGAGGGTCTTCATGGTGCCGTCGTACGGGTCATAACCCAGCGGGTACTCCTGCGCGTGCATCATCCGCTCGACCTGGTCGTAGTGCGGGTCCAGATCCTGGCGGTTCACCATCCAGTATTCCCACCCCGGCTTGCCCGGCTCGTCGCGCACGAACCACTTCTCGTCCTTGCGCAGCAGCACGTTGGCGTAGATGAGCGACCCGCCGCCCAGGCCGGACGACACCAGCGAGTCCAGGTGCTTGAACGACCACAGGTCGAACATGCCGTGCAGGCCGTCCTTGGGCTCCCAGAAGTTGCCCTTCATGCCGGCGGGGTCGCGCGGGAACGAGCCGGGGGGGAAGGGCTTGCCGCGCTCCAGCAGCAGCACGCGCCAACCCGCCTCGGCCATGCGGTACGCCATGGTGGACCCGCCGAAACCGGACCCCACCACGATCGCGTCGAAGTGCTCGTTGCTCATCTCTCGGTCCTTCCTGGAAACGTTCGGGGTCGGCGCCGGACCGGCCTCCGCGCAAACGTGCGGAGGGCCCGGCCGGGGATGGGATGGGTCAGTCGGCGACGGTGACGTGCTCCGCCGCCCGCGCCGATGCGGACTCGGCGGCCTTCGCGGCGGCGGCCTGCGCGGGCGCCGCGATGCTGAACGGGGCTTCCAGCAGGTGCGCCACCGGCTCGCCGCTCTCGCTCGCCGGTACGAAGTACGGCTGCGCGCGCGTTGCGTCCGTGTCCGGCTTGGCGTCGAACGTCCACTTCCCCTGGCGGTCGATGCCGAACGGGTACACCGTCAGCTCGCCCGTCGCGCGGTCTATGCGCATGCGCAGGAAGTTCTTGTAGCTGCCCAGGTGCTGGGCCGAGAAGGCGTCGTTGTAGTTGAGGCCCGGCAGCAGGAAGAGCGAGAAGAGCGAGGCCGCGATCCCGCCGCCCACCGCGAACATCGCCACCAGCACGGCGGCCGTGAGCGTGCCTCCGGGCGGCACGCCCAGCGCCGTGGCGGCGTGCGCGGAGCCCCACATGAACAGCAGGATGGCGAGCAGGTGCAGCGCGCCGTGCACCGGCCCAACCACGTACTTGAGCGGCGTCTTCAGCCACTTGGGCGTGCCCGGGTCCGGGTCGCAGTACACGAACGTGCCCACCACGAACAGCACGGAGAGCAGCGCCAGCGCCGGGGCGTGCGCCACCACGTTGGCGAAGTAGCCGCCCAGATCCAGGAAGCCGCGCCACGAGAATTCGGTGTCCGCAAGCTTCTGCACGAAGTTACCGCTCGTGCTCTGCAGCGTCCCTAGAAGCTGCACGGTCGTGGGGTCTCCGTCCTGTGCATTGAGCTGATTGAGCTTCTGGTCCAACTCGTACGTGCGCGTGAGGCTGGCGGCCTGGAGCATCCACGCGAACACCGCGTAGGCGCCGCCCAGGAACGCGGCGAAGGTCGGGTTGAAGAAGGGAAGCCGGATCGCGCCCAGGCGCAGCATCTTCGACTGCTTCTTGTCCGGATAGCTCTCGGTGAGCACGTAGTCGTCGCGCTCGCCGGGCGCGTGGCCGGAGTTCGGCTCCTTCTTCAGCACGATCTCCTCGTCCAGCCAGCCGGTGCCCAGCAGGTACGCGCCGCCCCCGCCCGCGGTGATCTTGTGCTTCGGCGCGGCCCGGCCCTTCGGTGCGTTCTGGTAGCGGGAGTAGTGGTGCAGGTCGCCGGTGAGGGTCAGCGCGAACTCCACGTTCTTGATCTTGCGGATCTGGCTCTCGAAGTACGCCAGGTTGTCGAACGCGTCCGCGTGCTTCTTGGTGTAGACCCACGCCGGCTCGGCCGTGCACAGGATCACCTTCTCGCCCGCCTGCATGTGCTCCTGCGCGAGGCGGCAGAAGTAGTCCAGCTGCGGCTTGTCGATGTCGGAGTGGAGCTGCACGTCGATGCCCAGCAGCCACCAGCCCTTGGGCAGCTTGGCCGCGAAGTACGAGCGCTTCTGCTCGGTGCGCCACCCGCCGATCCACCGTCCCTGCCCGAACAGGCGCGAGAAGGCGGTGAGGCCGTCGTACCAGTCGTGGTTGCCGGGCACGGCGAACAGGCGCGGCGCCTTCGCCTCGTCCTCCACCCCCGGCAGCGCGGCTTCGAACGGGCCGGCCAGGCGGTTGGCGTACTCCTGGCGCGAGGCCGTCGGATAGACCTGGTCGCCGCCCATCACCAGGATGCTGCCGCGCGGCAGGTCGCCGGCCCCCGGGGCGGCACGCGAGGCGCGGCCCTTCGCGCCTGCTTCGGCTTCGCCCTCCAGTCGCACGGCGGCGGCGCCCAGGAACCACGGCAGGGTGTACGAGCTGTCGAAGCCGTCGCCCAGGTCGGCCACGTAGTCCAGCCAGAACGGGTCGCCCGGCGCGGTGTTGCTGAAGTCGCAGAAGAGGTCCGGGTCCGCCGGCCCCTGGTCGGTGATCTCGGACGCGTGCAGCGCGGCCTGCACCTCGCGCTTGTCGGCGTACGAGCCGAACAGGTCCGATAGCACCGCGCGCACCGCCGTGTCGGAAAGCTGCCCGGGGTCCATCCACCGGACCATCTTCTGGCGCGTCCACCCCAGCTCCGCCTCGGACTTGGGCCGAGGGCGGATGCCGGACCTCTTCTTCTCGGCCGCAGGCTGCGGCGAGGAGACGACCTTCTCGATGCCGTCGATCTTGCGGGGGTGGGGCGGCTGCGCGCCGCCGTTCGAATCGCTCATGCGGTGCTTCGCTCCGTCGAGGGTTTCCGTCTCCGACCGGTCACTTGGCCTTGCCGGCGTAGCTGTTCCACAGCTCCCCGGCGAAGAACGACCCGAACTTCGCCAGCGTGCGGGGGATGTCGACCGTGCTGTCGGCGTCGATCACGCGCACGCCCGCCATCACCTTGGCGAAGTCCGCCATCCCCAGGCTCAGCACGCCCGCGCCCACGATGGGCCCCGTCTTGTCGGTGCCCTCGTGCAGCACGGTGAAGAGCGTGGTGGTGTCGCTCCACAGGTCGAAGCCGGGATCGTCCTTCACCTCTTTCCGGCCCGCCAGGTAGTAGCTCTTGCCGCCGTGGGAGAAGGGAAGCTCGTAGACCATCAGCTTCATCTTGGGGTCGTCGGCCGGCGAGAAGAGGTTGAAGACGCCCTGCCCCGCGGGAATGCCGCTGCCGAACGGGCCGAAGTCGATGGAGCCGGTGAGCGAGCCCAGGTGCTGCGGGTCGGCGATGAAGCGGTCCATGTCGCGCACCGTCACGCTGGCGTGCATGGCCAGCTCGGTGCCCTCGCGCTTGCCGCGCTCGCGGGCCGCGCGCGGGTCGGTCTCGCCGAGCACGAACGGGCCCTTCATGACCTCGTTGAAGGCGATGCCGGGCGAGGTGGGCGTGGTCATCATGAGCGTCTCGGGGGTGAAGGGAAGGCCCTGCGGGGTGCGCTCCGCCAGGTAGCGGCGCGCGTCGGCGTAGCCCATGTCCACCAGCTGCCCGAAGGTGACGCGGCCGGTGTACAGCTCACTGTCCAGCGGGAGCGGGTGCTGCGGGCGGATCAGGTGCAGGCGAACCGGCTCGCTGCGGCCGCCCGTCGCCTCGCCCCGGGCCACGCGCTCGTTCAGCTCGCCGATGGCCTCCAGGTCGCGGGCCAGCGCGCCGTTGGCGGACATCTCCAGCATCTGCACGTACAGGTTGAGCATGCCGCCCAGATAGGCGCCGGTGTTGCCCAGCACCCACACGATCCACAGCTCCTCGGCGCCGCGGCGGACCGCCTCCAGCGGGTTGGCGTCGCACACGAAGGCGCAGTCCAGGTACAGGCGCCCGTCGCGCTCCACCGGCGGCATCACCCACGGCAGCGACATGCCGGCCACGAGCATCTCCGTGTCCAGCCGCTCGTGGGGGATGGGCACCGGCGTCTTCCGCGCGTAGTCCAGCACGTTGAAGGTGCCCTGCACCCCCGTCGCCGCGCGCAGCCTGGGGATGTCGATGCCCAGGTGCGGGAAGACGCGCTTGGTGAAGCCGGCGCCGCTCGCCATCGCCGTCGCCTTGAGCGGGTCCAGGTAGCTCTCCGGCGGCATGAACGAGACGGTGTCGCACACGTCCAGCGTGCGCCAGCGCTCCGCCATCTCGCGCGGCCCCAGGCCGCTCAGCAGCATCGCCGCGTTGAGCGCGCCGCCGGACGTGGCGTCCACGTGGCCGAACGACAGCCCCTCCTCCTCCAGCGCGATCAGCACGCCCGCCTGGTAGGCCAGGCGGATGCCCCCGCCCGCCAGCACCAGCGAGCGGCGGGGCCCGTCGTAGCCCGTGGGCGGCGCCATCGGCGGCACGTGCGGAGCGGCGCCCCCGGCCAGGGCGGACACCGCGACTTTCCGTGGCTCGGTCATGCGCGTTTCAGTAGATGGGAGATGCGGATCGTCGGACACCACGACGAACCGTCAGCGGATGCGGGAGATGCAGATCGCCGGAGATGCTGGTTCGGTGAATCCGAGATGCGCGCCACGGCCTGGTAGGGGGGCACCTGCGTGTGCCTCCGCCTCTCCGCCGCGATGCCGTGCAGGATCCGAGACGATGTCGCGGCCGCCGCGGGCCGCCACGCCGGCCGGCCTCTACCGGATGAAAGGTCCGCGTGGGGCGGCGGGCG
Source organism: Longimicrobiaceae bacterium (assembly GCA_035696245.1). Classification (NCBI taxonomy): domain Bacteria; kingdom Pseudomonadati; phylum Gemmatimonadota; class Longimicrobiia; order Longimicrobiales; family Longimicrobiaceae; species Longimicrobiaceae bacterium. The sequence goes on from DASRQW010000239.1 coordinate 14,805, forward strand.
ACCGTCGGGAATCGCTCGACGGACGCACGTCCGCCGATGCCCCGCTACTCGGCGGATGCGGCGGCGGGCTCGCCGACGACGGAGGCGCCGGAGCCGAGGTTCACGCGTTCGCGCTCGCGCGCCTGGGCGGCGGCCTCCTCGCTGCCGGGGGGCGCCAGCCAATCCTCGCTCTGCGGCAGGTCCACCACGCTCTCCAGGCCCTCGGGCTCGACCGTGGGCGCCTGATCGTAGCCGATGAACCATGCCTCGATGTGGTCGTCCAGCGTGCCCGCCGTCTCCGGGAAGTAGCCGGCGAACAGCGCGCCGCCGATCTCCAGGTCGCGCAGCGCCTGCGCGCGCGGGTGATCGCCCAGGACGATGCGCGCGTCGTCCTTCTTGAACATCGAGAAGCCCAGCTTGCCGCGGAAATAGATGTCGCTCTTCATCAGCATGCCGCGGAAGGCGCACCAGTTCACCGCGCCCGCGCTCATCGGCAGCCACGCCTTCGCGGGCTTCTTCACCTCCACCCGCATCACCATCTTGCCGTCCAGGTCGTACCGCGACGTGACCCACTCGTCGCCGATGATGAAATCCAGGTTGGCCTGGTGCTTGGGCATCCCCCAGATCCCCTTCCCGCCCTTCACCGACACGAGCGACGACACCGGCAGGTCGAACACGTACTGCCCGGTGCCGAACGTCTTGCGGAAGATGCCCGCCAGCGGCAGCGGCACGGGCCGCGAGCCGCGCGTGCAGGCGATGCCCACGCTGTACTCCACGTACTTGCCGATGTTGGTCTCGCGGTAGTCGATCACCGTCACCAGCAGGAAGCCGGTGCGGCCGCGGCGCAGGACGTGGATCTCGTTGCCGGGGATCAGCTTCTGCGCGGCGTCGGCGTTGATGGGGAAGGCCGCCATCAACGCGGGGCTGCGCTGCGACGCCACCGGCAGCGTGAAGGGGATGCCGTCCACCAGCGAGTGGAGGCCGGCCATGCGGCGGATGCGGCGGGGAATGGCCAAGGCGGCCTCCTTTGCTGCGGGTGAGGGGGAGATGCGGGGCGGCCCGTGTATCCGGTGCCGCGGCGGGTCAGGCGGGGCGGTCCAGCTCCTCGATCATCAGCGGAAGCACATCGCGCCCCGCGTCCTTGCCCATGAACACGTCCAGGTGCGCATAGCCGGGGATCACGTGCAGCGTGTCGCGCCCGTCCGGGCGGTGGCCGCGGAACCAGGCGTGGGTGCGGCGCTGGCTCTCGGCCGTGAAGCAGCGGTTCAGCTCGCCCGCGAAGAACGAGAAGCGCGCGTCCGTCTTCGGCGCCTGGGCGGTGAAGTCCGCCGGCAGCCCCGGCGTGCGTCCGTTGGAGACGAGGTGCCCCGCGCGGATGCACTTGCCGATCTGGCCGAAGAACGTGAGCGGCACCGCGCCGAACTCCGCCGAAAGCCAGTTGTGTGTGGCGTCGTTCAGGTTCTCGTGGCGCCACAGCGTGGGGAAGCCCACGCCATAGGTGAAGCTCGCCCAGCGGCAGACGATGTTGTCGCACTCGTGGTGTGTGGCCTTCACGAACCCGGTGAGCGCCTTCTGCAGGAAGTTGCCGGGGTTCACGCCCCACTGCGGATTGAGGTACTGCGTGAGCATCGCCGTGGCCGGCACCGCCACCTTGTGCTTGAGCCCGGCGACGGGCGGGACGACGGGATGCAGCGACACCGCGTTGCTCACGATGGTCGTCACCTGCGGCACCAGCCCCGCCACGGCGGACATCATGAAGCTGGTGGAGCCCTGGCAGTGGATGACGGCCTTGACCTCGCTGGCGCCCGTCTCCTCCACCACCTTGCGGACCGCGAACGGGTGGTCGTGCACCGCCACCTGGTCCAGCGTCCACCGGTTCGGCTCGAAGTCTATGCTGGCGCGCCAGTTCTCCATCCACACGTCGTAGCCCGCGTCCAGTAGCAGGTCCACGATGCTGGTCTGCACGGGGGCGCGGAAGATGTTGGCGCGCACGCCGGCACCGTGGACGAGCAGGACGGGGCCCTTCGTGGGCGCCGAACCGGGACGCGTGACGTGGACGAGGTTCAGCAGCATGCCGTCGCCCGCGGTGAACGGGACGACGCGGTCCTGCGTGGGGGCTGCGGGGGCGGCGGTGAGCACGGTGCGCTCCGCGGGTGAGGGGATGCCTCGAGGACCATCTGTGGGGGAGCCGCCGGAGCGGCGCTGCCGTGGTGTGGCGCGGAGGGAACGGTGCGCCGTCGGCAGATGATCGCGCGGGGACCGGCTGAGAAGCCGGCTGTTTCCCGCCATACCGGCATCAATTCTATCCTTTGCGCCGGATTGCGCAAGTGCCGCTACGGAACACACGGCGGCTGTAAACGGATGGGTGACTGCTAGTGGACGGCTGTGCCGGGAGTGCTCATCGCCGGACCATGATGGGTCCTTGTCCGAGTGGGTTCGTGCGTGCAGATCGGCCGCCCCGCGTAGGCGGCGAAATACAAGGCGGGGCGGCAGATCATCTGCCGCCCCGCTCCGATTGTTCGCCACCGCGCCGGTTCACCAGATGCGCGTCACGCCGTACCTGTCGAAGATCTCCTCGTTCGAGACGAGGACCACGTCGCGTGCAACCCACTACCGGATCGGAAACGCGACGCCCTTTCGGTTCAATCCGCCTCCAGCTTGCCCATCTCCGACGCGAACGCCTCGTCCACGCCGATCATCACGCGCGTCTCGAGCTGGTCGAGCATGTAGCAGAAGGTGTCGCTCTGGAGGGGGAAGCGGATGCGGTAGGCGCGGCGCCAGATCGCGTAGACCAGGCTGAGCACCTCCTGCGCGGGAAGCTCGGCGCGGTGGTCCGTCACGGGCTCGCGGTACAGGACGTAGCGACCCTCGCTGCGCTGCGGCTGCCACGGATGGAAGTAGCTGAAGCCGAAGGGGATGGCCTCGCCGTGGCGGACGAGGGAGCGCAGCCACGGGCTCTCGCGCCGCACCTCACCCACGGTCCACGCCAGCTCGCGGCCGCGGGACTGCGCGTCGGCCCGGAACGCGTCCACCAGGTGCGCGCGGAGGCGCCGGCCCAGCATGCGCCCGCGGGTGTGCTCGTCCACCGCGAGGTAGGTGACGAAGCCGGCGTTCACCGTCTCCAGGTACACGCCCGCCGCCACGGCCACCGGCGCCCCATCTTCGACCAGCGCGAAGAGGTGCGGCTCGCCGCCGGACTTGAGCCCGCGGCGCCGCTCCTCCAGCTCCGACAGCAGGTCGTCCACCGGCTGCACGTCGCCGATGGCGTGTCGGATCAGCTCCAGCGCCGCTTCGGCCAGCGGGTCCCGCTCGTCCCCGATCTCCACCACCTGCCCTTCAGCTTCCCGCATCCGCCCTGCCCTCGTCAGTCGTGGTCGTCGTCCACGGCACCGCCCAGCCCGAAGAGCCGCGCGGCGTTGCCGCCCATCAGCGCCTCCATCTCCTCTTCGGTCGCGTCCAGCCCGCGGGCGAACTCCATGTAGCCGGGCATGGACGAGATGGGCCAGTCGGTGCCGAACATCAGCTTCGCCGGGTCGTTCACGTACGCCAGGACGTCGTTGATCTTGGCCGTGGCGAAGCGCTGGAAGCGCGGCGCGAACTCGCCCAGCGTGAGGCCGGAGATGTCGCCCATCACGTTGCGGTTCTTGTAGATGACCTCCATGGCGTCGGTGAACCACGGGTTGCCCAGGTGGCAGAGCACGAAGGTCACCTCGGGGTGCAGCACGGCCACGTCGTCCACGTCCAGCGGATGGGCGTAGCGGACGCGGGTGGTTGGCTCGAACGTGTCGCCGGTGTGGATCATGACCGGCACACCGAACTCCGCCGCCAGGGCGTACACCGGCGCCAGCCGCGTGTCGTGCACGTGGAACGGCTCGTAGCCGGGGTACAGCTTGAGCCCGCGCACGCGCCCCTCGAACAGGAACGCGCGCAGCTCCGGCATCTCGAACGCCAGCCGCGACACGCACACGCCGGCCACCACGTCCAGCCGGTCGTCGCTCTCCAGCGCCGCCAGCACGTCGGCGGTGCTCGGCCGGTC
>DASRQW010000240.1 GCA_035696245.1 Longimicrobiaceae bacterium
GCTGTACGGCAATGGGCCCGAGGCGTACTCGCTGTACCGCCGCACCGGGGTTCCGAACCTGACGCCCACCACGGGCGCCAAGGTCCCCAGCCGTCTCACCTATCCGAACCAGGAGTCGCTCCTGAACACGGAGAACCGCGCGGCCGCAGTGGCCCGCAGCGGCGGGACGAGCATCTTCGACAAGCTGTGGTGGGAGAAGCCGTAACCCGCGCAGCCTGACAGTTGGTAAACAGAAGGGGCCTCCTCGCGGAGGCCCCTTCTGCGTTTTCACCTTCTTCCGATCTCCTCTGCCCACCCCGCCTCTACCCCACCCGAGATCATATGAAATCCGGGAGAATCGGTGCGGCCAGCATCGCCCTGGCGGCTAAAGCCGCGGGCTACGACGGCGCGAAGCCCACCTCCGTGGGCTGCTACCGATGGTCTGAATCGCTTCGGCGAGACTCCTCGAAGGCAAGTCAATCTACCCCGATTCCGTATTAGACGGACAGCGTTGGTAGATGCTGGTCGGAAGATGCGCGTCGGCGCGGCTTCGGAAACATCGGCGGCTGTGTTCAGCCGCCACGGCCGGATCCACAGAACTCGGGAGATGGGCGGCATTCTCGCGGATGCGGGAGAATGCACGCCCGATCCACCCGCCGATGCGCGCTTCCACCTGCGGGGCACAAGTCAGCGCGGAGCATTGTCGAAAGGTCGATGCCGGTCCAAGGACGGGGGCTTACCCTGGCAGCCACCCTGCTCATCAACCGACGATTGTCGCATCTCCCCAACAGCCTTCCACCGACAACCCCCGACCACGCGGAAATCTCCCGCGCGCTACTCCCCGGTGGTCGTCTCCGGCGCGCCGTCGTCGGCGCCGGTCTGGAGGAAGACGAGGATGAGGCCGTTGGCGCTGAAGTCGTAGCCGGGCTGTGCGGCGATGCCGGCCGGGTAGACCTCCACGCGCTGCACGTCGGCGGCGCTCAGCATCTCCAGCACGCAGGTGTTGATGGCGCGGGTGCCGTCCACGTACACCAGCGGGTCGTTGGAGCCCACCAGGCTCTTGGGACCGCGCAGCGTGATCGCCGGGCAGCTGGCGTTCACCGGGTGCCGCACGCCCATGCCGGGCACGTGGCCCTGGAGCGCCCCCAGCAGGTTCGCGCCGCGCACGTCCATCTGCGCGGCGTTGACCACGATGCCCATCCGCCCGCCCGTGCGCGGCCCGCCGGGTCGGTGCGCCGCGGGAGCGCATGCGGCCAGCAGCAGCGCGCCGCATGCGGCGATGGCGAGTGGGGTGCTGCCCGTGTGGACCTGCATGGCATGCCTCCGGGTGACGGGTGGGCACTGCCCGCACGGCACGGGGCGGCCGCGCGGCTGGAGACTGCGGGGCGGGCGCACGAGGGGTGCGGCGCCCACGGACGCGGGATGCATGGAAAGCGCCCGCGTTCCGACTCTTCGCAAGCACCCGCCGGGCGGTGCGCCGGGGTGCGGCGCGGGGTGGGACCGGAGGCGGGGTGCGGGTGTTCGCGGCCCGCGCGTCTCCCGCGGCGAAGTAATCTGGCTGACAGGTTGGCCGGATATCTTACGCAGAACGGTGGGTCCCGCGCGTGGCGCGGAGCCTTCCGGACGGCGAGGGATTCCGCGGGAACCGGCCGTTCCCGGCGCTCACCACGGCCGCCGCCCGCACGGGCACGGCGACAGACAAGGAACCGAAACGATGGACATCGTCTCCGCTTTCCGCCACCGCCTGCGTGAGGCCATCGACCGGCGCGGGATCTCGCAGACGTCGCTCGCCCGCGAGCTGGAGGTGCGCGACGCCACCGTGAGCGACTGGCTCACCGGCCGCCGCATGCCCAGCGGCGTCATCTTCCTGCGCCTCCCCGAGCTGCTGGAGGTGGACGGCCACTGGCTGCTCACCGGCGAGCAGCCCCGCCGCAACGGCGACTGGATGGATGGCCTGACCGAGGACGACCGCGACCAGGTGGTCTCGCTGGTGGGCGCCGCCCTGGGCGTGCTGCGCGAGCGCCAGCCGGAGCCCGCGCCTGTGGACTTCCTGCGGATCAGGGCACCAGGCGCAGGTGAGCGGCCCGTGCTCGAAGCGAGAGGCGTCCGCCTGCGCCCGGGCCGCCGTGTGGCTGCCGGCCGCGAGGGCTGAGGCGCTCCAGCTCGCCCGCCACGGCGGGGGGCAGGTCTTCCAGCGACAGCTCGCGGTACAGCCCCACCTTGCCCGGCCGGTCGGTGCTGAGGGTGAGCAGGTCGCCCGGCAGGCCGCCCACGCCGGGCAGCGGCCTCACCAGCTCCACCACCGATGGGGGCCGGCCCGCGCCGGCCCCTTCGTCGGTGCCGCGGTGGCCGCTCATGTCCAGCATGGAGCCCACCACGCGGGCCGGGCTGCCGCCCGCGTCGCGGTCGGCGTGGAAGCGCCCCAGCACCGGCACGTGGCTGCCGTCGCGGCGCTGGAAGCGGAACTCGCCCACGTAGGTGGCGGTGAGGCCGTTCGTCACGCCATCGATCCCCCCGATCACCCGCTCCAGGTCGTCCGGGTGGATGCGCCGCACCCACCACTCCAGCGTGCTCCCCATCTCCTCCGGCGCGTATCCCAGCATGGGCCGTACCGCGCCGTCCCACGCCACGCGGTCGCTCTCCAGGTCCCAGTCGGTCAGCACCTCGTGCACGGCGCGGCCCACCAGCGCGTAGGTGCCCACGCGCGACTGCAGGGCCAGCTGCCACTCCTTGCGCTCGGTCACGTCCTCGGCCACGCCAACCATGCGGGTGACCCTGCCGCCCTCGCCCGCGGCGGGGAAGGCGCGCGCGTGCACCCAGCGCACGGCGCCGTCGGAGGCGCGGACCACGCGGTACTCCAGGTCGTAGCCGTCCTGCGCCATGGTGGCCTGCGCGGCGGCCACCGCTTCGCGGTCGCCGGGGTGGACGGCGGCGAGCAGGGCGCCGCGGTCGGCGTACAGCTCGTCGGCGCTCAGGCCCCACACCTCCTCGTACGCGGGGCTCACGTACTCCACGGTGCCGGTCTCCACGTCGGTGATCCAGAACACCTCGTGGATGTTCTCGGTGATCTGGCGCAGCAGGTTGTCGCTCTCGCGCAGCGCCTCGGTGGCGCGCACCAGGTCGGTCACGTCCCAGGCCAGCCCGTGGGCGCCCACAAGCTCGCCGCCCTCGCGCAGCGGACCCTCCACGATGCGCAGCACGCGCCGCTCGCCGAAGCGGTCGCGCACGGCCTGCATGTACGGCTCGCGGCGGGCCCCGGCGCTCAGGCCGCCGGGCGGGTGCAGCGAGGGGCCGTCGTGCAGCGAGTGCGGCGTGAGGCCCACCAGCTCGGCGGGCTCGTAGCCCAGCACGTCGCGCACCGAGCCGGACACTGCGGTGAAGCGGTCGTCCAGCCCGCGGGCATAGAAGAAGCCGCGGCCCGTCTCCTCGATGAGCTGCACCGCCCGCATCTCGCCCGGCAGCCCGGCGGCGCGGGGCTCCTCGTCCAGCGTCAGCACCGCCTCGGCGGCGGACGCGACGCCGCGGAGCGCGGCGAGCTCTTCCGCGCCCCACTCGCGCGGCTCGGGTGAGAGGGCGCAGACGGCTCCCCGCACGTTCCCCGCGCCACAGCGCACCGGGACGGCCGCGCAGGCCCGAGCGTCCACCGAGCGCAACGCGGAGTTCTCGTCCGCGGACTGGATCACGAGCGTGCCGTCGTACCGCCGCAGCAGGTCCGCGAGCAGCCGCATCGCCTCGCCCGTCACCGGCTCGGCCGAGATGCGCGTGGCGAAGGCGGGCGAGGGCGCGGTCATCTCGGCCCGGTCGCCCCACAGCGCCAGCACCGCCCAAGGCGTCCCGGCCACTCCGCACGCGCTGCCCGCCAGCCGTTCCAGCAGGGTGCGCACGGAAGTGGACGGGGGCGGTCCGGCGCCGGGTGTGCCGGGCTCGGGCATTGGATTCGTCTTCCAGGGTTGGGGCACGGATGCGCCGCATCCGGTTCCCCGTGACGGGAGCGGAGACAGCCTCCGTGTGAGCGGCGGCCGAGATGCGCGGTATAATTGTAGACAGTATACAATCTAATCGCCGCGGAGCCGTCCGTCACATCCCGGTCACGAATCCTCCTTTTGTGGTACGGCTTCGTCCTTTCGCGGTACGGGTTCGTAGCGGCGAAGGACGGACACCGCCAAGACGAGCTTCGGTGCGGGGTGGAACGAATCCGCGGCGGGAATCCGAGACGACGGGCTTCTAATCCGTCCCGGTCCACAGCCAGCGGCCGCCTTCCAGCAGCACGGAAGCGGCCCCTTCGCGCTCCAGGGTGGAGAGGAACGACAGCAGCGCGGTCCGGTTGAGGACGTATGACCCCGCGTTCCCCATCTGCAGCCCGAACGCGGCGGCGAACTCGGCCAGCACGTCCTCCGTCTGCGCCGGGGCGAGGGCGAGATGGCCGCGCAGCCATGCGAATGCGCGGTCGATCACCTCCAGGTTCGCGTCGAGCGTCGGCGCCGGGTCATCCAGCGCGTCGCCGTGGCCGGGCACCATCCACCGCGCACGGGCGGACTGGAGATGGAGGAGGGTGGCGCGGGCGCGGCCGGCATCCACCAGGTACGGCACGCCGTGCTTCGCCAGCGGCTCCGCGCCGAAGAACGCATCCGCCGCGAAGAGGACGCC
>DASRQW010000241.1 GCA_035696245.1 Longimicrobiaceae bacterium
GCTGAAAGGCGGGCCGGCACGCAGGCCGGCCCCTACCGGACGGTGAGGATTTCGTTGGACGAGGGCATCTCATCAGCGGAGATGGAGATGAAAACAGCGGGGCCGCTTCGATGAGAGAAGCGGCCCCGCTGTTCATCTACCGATGACCCGTCTGGCATCTACAGAAGCCCGCCGTGCATCTACCGGCCGTGCATCTCCTGATGCGGGGCGGTGATGCCGACGGGGAGGCGGATGCTGAAGACGGTGCCCGCGTCGTCGCTGCGGCACTCGATCTCGCCACCGTGCTCGCGGACGATGCGGCGCGAGATGGCGAGGCCCAGGCCCGTTCCCTCGTCCGCCGATTTCGTGGTGAAGAGCGGGTCGAAGATCTGCGGCAGCACGTCCGGCGGGATGGCCGGGCCGTCGTTGGAGATGTCGATGCGCACCGTGGCCGCGCCCGCCGCGCCGTCCCCCACCGAGGTCCGCGGCGACTCGGCCGATGCGCCGGCGGTGAGGACCGCGCCGTCCACCGTGGCGGCCACCCGCAGCGTGCGACCGCCCTCGCGCAGCGCCTGCTCGGCGTTGATGAGGATGTTGAGGAAGACCTGCTGGAGCTGGTGCGCGTCGGCCACCACGGGCGGCAGCGAGCCGGGCACCTCCAGCACCGGGTGGATGCCGGCGGCGCGCAGGTCGCCGTGGCGCAGCTCCACCGTGGCGCGCAGCACGTCGGCCACGTCCACCGGCTTCCGCTCCAGCGGGTGCCGCCGCGCGAACCCCAGCAGGTCGCCCACGATGCGGGTGCAGCGCTCCACGCCCGCCAGGATCTCGCGCAGCCCCGCCTCGGTCGCCTCGTCGGGCGCGCCGCGGAGGAGGATCTGCGCCTGCGCACCGATCACCGCGAGCGGGTTGTTGAGGTCGTGCGCCACGCCGCTGGCGACGAGGCCCAGGGCGGACAGCTTCTCCCGCTCGCGCAGGTGCTCCTCCAGCCGCACGCGCTCCTCCACGAGCCGCTTGGTGCGCAGGTGCGCGGCGATGCGGGCGCGGATCTCGGCGCCGCGGAAGGGCTTGGGGATGTAGTCGCTGGCCCCGGCGTCGAAGGCGGCGTAGGCGCTCTCGGGGTCGGTCTTGGCGGTGACCATCAGGATGGGCAGCGCCAGCGCGTTCCACCGCTCGCGCGCCCAGTGGCACACCTCCAGCCCGCTGATGCCGGGCAGCATCCAGTCCAGCACCAGCAGGTCCGGCGTCTCCTCGCTCTCCAGCGCGCGGATGGCGGCGTGGCCGTCGGTGGCGATGGAGACGCGGTAGCCCGCCTGCTTGAGGATGGAGCCGAGGACGCGGGCCGACGCGGGGTCGTCTTCCACGATGAGCACCGACGCCTGCGCGCCGTCGTCCACCAGGCCTGCCAGGGAGGGGGTCATGAAAGCAGCGGGGCGGGGTCGGTGAGGCGCGCGCGGAGGCCGGCGGCGGGAAGGGACAGCAGGTCCAGCATGGGTGCCGCGGACAGCTCGCGCCGCTCCACGCCGAACACGCGGAAGGCGCGCGCCGTGTAGTACAGCTCGTCGGCCACGCGGGGCAGGTCGATGAGGCCCGCGCTGCCTGCGGCCGTCAGGCGCTGCACGCGGCCGGTGCGGCGCAGGAGCAGCAGGTCCAGCCCCATCATCCGCGGCTTCTCGGGATAGTCCACGAACACGCCGCCGGGCGGCAGCCCCATCTCCGCCGCCAGCCGCAGCTCCAGCGCGTGGACCAGGCCGCCCTCGGCGTACAGCCACTCCTCGGCTGGAAGCCCGCGAAGGGCCTCGCCGGGCAGCTCCAGCGCGCGCTTGGGCAGGCGGCGGTCGCGCACGGCGGGCAGCCACAGCTGGGCGACGCGGCGGGCGCCCTCGCCCTCCATCGCCCCCGCGCGGACCTCCAGCAGCGCGAGCAGCCGTTCGTCGCTCTGGCCGACGAGCTCGCCGGGGCTCACCACGCCCGCATCGACCGACTCCTGCACCAGGCGCTTGTACAGCGAGGTGGCGGCGCGCACGGCGTGGTGCCAGTAGACGTTGCGGAACATCTGGTACTTGGAGAAGAGCAGCGACTCCACGGCCGAGAGGCCCTTCTCGTGGATGCCCACCTCCATGCGCCCCGTCTCCGGGTCGCGCAGCAGCGTCATGGCGTGCAGCAGGCGGTCCACGTCCACCTCGCCGTACGGCACGCCGCAGAAGAGCGCGTCGCGGCGCAGGTACTCGATCTTGTCCAGGTCCAGGCTGCCGGAGACGAGGCCCTGGAGCGGGCTGCCGGACCTGGCGCGGATCAGCGCCTCGATTCGCTCCGGCGCGTTCGGCGCCACCTCTTCCAGCGCGGCGCGGATGGCGGGTGCGGCCAGGAAGCGCGCCGTCAGCTCCTCGTGGTGGCCGGGCACGCGCTCGGCGTCAAGCTCCTCGAGCGCGTGGCTGAACGGGTAGTGCCCGATGTCGTGCAGCAGCGCCGCGTACGGCACCAGCCGGCACTCCGCCGGGTCCACGCCTTCCAGCTCGCCGCGCTCGCCCAGCAGCCCCATGGCCCAGCGCGCCAGGTGGTACACGCCCAGCGCGTGGTCGAACCGCGTGTGCGTGGCGCCGGGGTACACGAGGTACGCCAGCCCCAGCTGGCGGATGTGCCGCAGCCGCTGGAACTGGCGAGTGTCGATGATGCGGAGCGCCGTGGGGTCCAGCCGGATGGTGTTCCAGAGGGGGTCCCGTACGACTTCGAACTCGCGCTGCGGGTGGGGCTCGGTGCGTTGCATGAGGGGCGGGATTGTACGCCCCCGCGCCGCGATCCGTCAAGCCCCGCCAGGTTTTTCGCCGGATCGTGACACCGCGCGTCCAATCCACCGGAGCGGCCGGAAGAACGTGTCTCGCGCGGAGGCGCGAAGGCGCGGAGAACACATCGCTCCTCCGCCGTTCTCCGCGTCCTTCTATGAGAAGGCTGTTTCTGTCAAGGCCAACGTGGTGGCCTCGCCGACCCCCGGTCGGCACCCGTGCCCGGACCACTCTTCTATCCGCACTCAGGCACGATACGCCCTGTGCCGGTGCAAGCTGGTGTTCGTGGTACCGGGTCCGACGCTGCCAAACTCTGCGGCGGCCTCGAAGGCCAAGACGCGGAACGCAGTCGTCGGGAACGAGGTGTGTGGGCGTTGGTGCCTACCGTGCCGAATCATCCTGCCGCGCCCGGCCGTGCGCGCTTCCTCCTGCTCGGTCGTGCGCCTCAGGCGGTCTTGTGGCGCTGCACCCACTGCGGATCGTAGTCCGCGTCCGCGACCCAGAGACGGTGCAGCATCACGGCGAGCTTTCGCGCCACGGCCACCGCGGCTCGCTTCTTGGCGTTCTTGCCTCCGCGTGCCGCGAGCGCCTCGCCATAACGCCGCAGATCGCAGTCAGGCCCGAACGGTCCCAGGATGTAGTGCGCCGCGCTGACCAGGTACCTTCGGACCAGCTCGTCGCCCGCCTTGCTGATCCCCAGCTGCGGAGACGAATCGCTGCTCTCGTCCAGCTTCGGCACCAGCCCGAGGAACGCACCGACCTGGCGGCTGTGCTTGAACCGGTGTGGGTCTTCGATGGCCCGCGCGAAGGCGACCGCCGTCAGGGGACCGACCCCCTTGGGCTGCTGCAGGCGCACGGCCTCCGGATGCGCCTCGATCATCTGCTCCACCTGCCGGTCCATCCCCCGGATCCGCTTCGTCAGGTCCGAGATCACCTCCAGCAGCGGCATGAGCGAGGCGTGCAGCACCTCGGGCACCTGCGCGGTGGCCGTCCGCGCGAACGTATCCGCGGAGCACTTCGTGATCCGCGCGCCCAGCGACTTCACCGACCCGCGCACGTGATTGATCAGCTTCGTCCGCACCTGCACCAGTTGGTCGCGTGCCCGCAGCAGCGCCAGGTCCTGCTGTGCCTCCGCGCTGCGGTGCTGGATCGGGTGCAGCAGCTTCACGTCCGCACGCGCCTGGCGCGCCAGGAACTCCGCGTCGATCCGATCATTGCGACGCTTGCGCCGGCCCCCTTCCCGTACACCTCGCTCATGTTCGCCACCACCGCCTCGTGCCCGAGTGCCTTCAGCTGGCGCGATACCCACGGCGAGTGCGTGCTCACCTCCAGCGCCACCCGGCAGCGGGGCCGCCCGCCGAAGTACCGCTCGATCGCACCCGGCGTCGTCGCGACCGCCGCCGTCTTCACCACCGTGCCTGCTGCATCGATCTCGCACGTCCGGCTGAGCTTGTCCCCCAGGTCGAGCCCGATGGTTATTACCCCGCCCGCTAATTGGTTTGCGCGGCGTAGGTCACGTGTCGGCCCTGGAAATAGCGGCGGACGAGGTCAGGTCGGCGTTGCTTCCCGCGGAGGAAGGCGCGGACGTTCGCCATGAGGTTTTTCACATCCAGTGCACGCTTGCGACCCACCGCGTTGGACTTGACGTCCTGATTCACCAACTCGTCGGGGTTCAGCTCGGGGCTGTAGCTGGGTAGGTAGAACACGCTCAACCGGTCCTTCCGCTTCTCCACCCACTGCTTGACGACCTTCGACCGGTGCACCGGGTGGTTGTCGATGATCAGGAACAACTTCCCTTTGCTCTGCCGCAGCAGCCGGCGAAGAAACTTGATGAACACCTGTGAGGTGAAGCGTTCGCGGTAGATCATGAAGGCGAGCTTCCCCTGGTTCGTCACCGACGAGATCATGTTGCAGCTGAAGCGCTTGCCCGTGATCCGCACGACCGGCGTCTTTCCCCGCGGAGCGTATGAGCGCCCGGCAGTGTGGTCCGAACGCATTCCGCTCTCGTCGCCCCAGTGGATCTGAGCGCCTTCTTTCGTAGCCAGCCCCTGGATCGACGGGTACTCCTCCTTCAGCCAGCGCTCCACGGCTTCCCGGTCCTGCTGGTAGGCCCGCCGCGTCGGCTTCTGTGGCGTGAAACCCCACTTCGCCAGGTAACGCCCGGCCGTCTTGATCGAGACCTGCACCCCAAAGCGCGTCTGGATCAGCTTTGCGACCGCTTCGCGCGTCCACAGGTAGAACGGCAGCTTCAACTGATCTGGGCTGCGGTCACGCACCAGATCCGCGATCACCTTCCCCTGTTCCTCGTTTAGCCGCGTGCCTCCGACGCGTCGCCCCCGCCGCTGTGCCGCGAGAGCGGAGTCGCCGCCCGAACTGTGCGTCTTCAACCAGTTGCGCACCGCCTGTGGCGTGACCCCGAGGAGCTCCGCCACCTCTGACTTCTTCTTTCCAAGCTCCCGAACGGCGTGTACCGCGCGACGGCGAAGCTCTTCCTGGGCAGCTGCGGGCAGGGACCGCGCGTCGCGAGGCGTCATCCACCCAATCTACTGCTGGATCCCTACTAATGCAAACTATTTATCGTCCGGAGTAATAA
>DASRQW010000242.1 GCA_035696245.1 Longimicrobiaceae bacterium
GCCAGCGTGCTGGCCATGCGCGGCAGCATGTTCGCGGCGCGGCGGGTGGGGACGGCGGCGTTGGGCGTGGCGGGCGTCTACGCCGCGGCGCTGCTGGGGTTCTCGGCCGCCAGCGCGGACCGCGTGGTGGAGCCGGGCGGCGAGAAGATCTTCTGCGAGATCGAGTGCCACCTCGCGTACTCGGTCGCGGGCGTGGAGCGCGCGGCGGCGCTTGGCGGCGAGCGCGCGAACGGCAGCTTCGCGCTGGTCAAGCTGCGCGTGCGCTTCGACCCGCGCACCATCTCCCCCACGCGCGGCGACGGGCTGCTCTACCCGAACCCGCGCGCGGCGGCGCTGGTGGACGAGTCCGGCCACACGTTCGCCCCCTCACCACGCGGCCAGCTCGGGTTGGAGACGGCTCGCGGCGCGCAGACGCCGCTCTCGCAGCCGCTGCGGCCGGGCGAGTCGTACGTCTCCACCCTCGTCTTCGAGGTCCCGGCGGACGTGCGCCCGTCGCGCCTGCTGCTCACCGAATCCGACGCGGTCACGCACCTGCTGGTGGGCCACGAGAACTCGTTCTTCCACGGCAAGTCCGCGTTCCGCCTACCCGCCGCCTCGGCCGTCGCGTCCCCATCCGCAGACGAGGGGGCGTCGTGAAGACCTACGACGCGGTGGTGATTGGCGCGGGCCTGGCGGGGCTGCAGTGCGGGCGGCTGCTGGGGCGGCGCGGCTTCGCGGTGCTGCTGGCGGACGCCAAGCCGTCGGTGGACCGGTCGATCCACACCACCGGCATCTTCGTGCGGCGCACGCTGCTGGACTTCGACATCCCGGACGACTGCCTGGGCCCGGCGGTGCGGCACGTCACGCTGTACTCGCCCGCCGGCCGCGCGCTGCCGCTGGAGAGCCCGCACGACGAGTTCCGCGTGGGCCGCATGGGCCCGCTGTACCTGCGCTGGCTGGCGGACTGCCGCGAGGCGGGCGTGGAGTGGGCGCCCGAGACGCGATTCGCCGGGCTGGAGATGGACGGCCCCGAATCCGTCGTCCACCTGGAAGGCCCCCGCGGCCCGGTGGCAGTCCGGGCGCGCTTCGTGGTCGGCGCGGACGGGGCGACGTCGCGGGTGGCGCGCGCGCTGGAGCTGGACGAGAACACGGAGTGGATCGTAGGCGTGGAGGACGTGCTGCGGGGCGTGGATGCGGGCGGGCCGCCGTGCTTCCACTGCTTCCTGGACCCCGAGGTCGCGCCGGGCTACATCGCGTGGCTGGTGAGCGACGGCGAGGAGGCGCACCTGGGCGTGGGCGGCTACGCGCGGCACTTCCAGCCGCTAGACGCGCTGCGGCGCTTCCGCGCGATGGCCGAGCGCCGCTTCGGGCTGAAGGGCGCGGAAACGGTGGAGCGGCGCGGCGGGCGAATTCCCGTGGGCGGCGTGCTGCGCCGCATCGCGAACCGGCGCGGGCTGCTCACGGGCGACGCGGCGGGCGCGGTGTCGCCGCTCACCGCGGGCGGGCTGGACCCGTGCCTGCGCCTCTCCGCCCTGGCCGCGCACGTGGCGGGCGACTTCCTGGAGACGGGAGATGAGGCCGCGCTCGCGCCGTACTGCGGCGACCGATTCCGGGCGCACTTCCGCACGCGCATCGCCATGCGGCGCGCCATCGCGGCCGTGCGCAGCCCGCTGCTGCTGGAGATGGCGTGCGCCGCGCTTCGCTCACCCCTGCTGCGACCGCTGGCGGGCGGCGTCTTCTTCGGCCGCGGCTCGTTCCCGGACGTGGATCCCGGCCCGCGCAGGCTCGTACACCGGCCGGGAGATGGAGGGCGGACGGTCCGCGCCGCATCTACCGAACGCCCGGCCGTGCATCTCCCGGAAGCGGTGGAAGCGGAGGTGGCGCCATGACGGGCGATGCGGAGGCGATGGAGCTCGCCCCGGCGGCCGCCCGGCCGCTACCGGTCATGTCGCCGCGGACGCGAACCGGCCTGTGTGTCTTGGCCGCGGCCGTGTCGCTGGGCGTGGCTGCCGACGTGCTGCTGCGGCCCATGCCGTGGGGGCTGAACCTGGCCTTGTGGATGCTGGAGGTGTGCGGCGCGACGCTGGCGGTGGAGCGCTGGTCCGGCACGGAGCGGGCGGCCGCGGGCTGGATGCCCGGCGCCATCGCCGTCTCGCTGCTCATGGCGTGGCGCGACTCGCCGACGCTGAAGGCGCTGGACGTCTTTGCGCTGCTGGCGGTGCTGTGCCTGGCGGCGTTCCGCGCCCAGGGCGGCCCGGTGGTGCTCGCGGGCGTGGGCGACTACCTGCTCTCGCTGGTGGCGGGCGCCGGCTACGCCATCGCCGGGGCGGTCCCGGTGCTGGGCTACGACGTGAAGTGGGGCGAGATCCCGCGCGGCGGGTGGTCCGGCCGCGCCGCCGCCGTGGTCCGCGGGCTGCTGTTCGCCGCGCCGCTCCTCCTCGTCTTCGGCGCGCTGCTCGCCGCCGCGGACGCGGCGTTCGAGGGGCTCCTGACCGGGCTACCGGGCATCAGGATGGACGTGGTGATCGGCCACGTGGTCATGGCCGGCGTCTTTGCCTGGCTGTCCAGCGGGTTCCTGCGGGCGCTGTTCGTCTCCGGGAGCGCGGTCGCGAAGGCGAAGGCCGCTCCCGCGCCGGGCTTCCGCATGGGCGTGGTGGAGGCCGGCATCGTGCTGGGGACGCTGAATGCGCTCTTCCTGGCGTTCGTGGTGGTGCAGATGCGCTGGTTCTTCGGCGGGGCGGGCGTGGTGGCGTCGCAACCGGGGCTGGGGTACGCGGAGTACGCGCGGCGCGGGTTCTTCGAGCTGGTGACGGTCGCGGCACTGGTGCTGCCGCTGCTGCTGGGCGTGCACTGGCTGCTGCGCGGCGACGGGCGGGGCGAACGGGCTTTCCGCTGGCTGGCTGGCGTGCAGCTCGGCCTCCTCTCCGTCATCATGGCCTCGGCGATGTGGCGGATGTGGATGTACCAGGCGGCGTACGGCCTCACCGAGCTGCGGCTGTACACCACGGCGTTCATGCTGTGGCTGGCCGTGGTCTTCGGCTGGTTCGCCGCCACGGTGCTGCGCGGGCGCCGCGACCGTTTCGTCTTCGGCGCGCTGGTCTCGGGCGCGGTGACGCTCGGAGCGCTGCACCTCGCCAGCCCGGACGCGGTGATCGTCGCTGTGAACGCCAACCGCCCGGACGCCGAGCAGCGCTTCGACGGCGCGTACGCGTCTTCGCTCAGCGGCGACGCAGTGCCGGGCGTGCTGCGCGCGCTGCCCCGCCTGAACGCGGACGAGCGCTGCCTGGCCGCGAAGAGCCTGCTGAAACAGTGGGCCCCTTCGGCAAGGACCGACTGGCGGGCGTGGAGCTGGGGAAGCTGGCGCGCCCGGGGCGCCATAGCGCGCCACCAGCCGGAGCTGCGCGCCGCCTGCACCCCGGAGATCGAGCAGCGCCTGCGAGACCGCCAGCAGGCGGAGCGCGAGCGTCGCACCGCGCCGATTCCCCTGCCGCAGTCCGAGACTGCGGACGAACACGCGGCGGGGGCCGAATAGGAGCACGAGCCCGGCTGACCCAGCGCATTGGGCGGGGGATGCACGGCCTCGCATCCGCCGAGGCGATTCGGAGAGCCGAAAGATCGTCTGCCGTACCACATCTACCGAATACAAAAGCGAGCCGGCCTGCGCGATGTCGGGCCGGCTCGCCGGCGTTGGAATCTCTCGTGCGTGTGCTGGGTTCGGCGGGGTGCGGGATGCACATCTACGGTCCGTCCCGATCCGCATCTCTCGACGAGCCCGTACGAAACGCTTGCGCGGATGGGGATGTGGTATATTTTAAGCTAGGTGAAAAATTGGATTAGAAATCCAGCAACTTTCTGCAAGCGATAGAATGTCCCTGCCACAGATCGAGGAGCCGGACGACCGCGGACCCGAGCCGGGATGGCGGCGGGCACGCGTGACGCCCAGCCTGGCCGAGGTGTACCGCAGCGTTCCGGTCACGGGAACCACGCGCTGGCGCAAGTTCCTGGCGTTCGCCGGGCCCGGCTACCTGGTGGCCGTGGGCTACATGGACCCGGGCAACTGGGCCACCGACCTGGCCGGCGGCAGCGCGTACGGATACCGGCTGCTGTTCGTGATCCTGCTGTCCAATCTGCTCGCCGTGCTGCTCCAGGGGCTGGCGTCCAAGCTGGGCATCGTGACGGGGCGCGACCTGGCGCAGGCGTGCCGCGACCACTACAGCCGGCCGGTGGTGTGGTTCCTGTGGGTGATCTGCGAGCTGGCGATCGCCGCGTGCGACCTGGCGGAGGTGATCGGCAGCGCCATCGCGCTGAACCTGCTCTTCGGGCTGCCCATCGCGTGGGGCGTGGTGCTCACGGCGCTGGACGTGCTGGTGGTGCTCTTCCTCCAGCAGAAGGGCTTCCGGGTGCTGGAGGCGCTGGTCATCACCCTGGTAGCCACCATCGGCATCGGGTTCCTGTTCGAGATGGTGCTGGCCCGGCCCGACGTGGCCCAGCTGGTGCGCGGCTTCGTGCCGCAGGCGGAGGTTCTCCGCAACCCGGGAATGCTGTACATTGCCATCGGCATCCTGGGCGCCACGGTCATGCCCCACAACCTGTACCTGCACTCCAGCGTGGTGCAGACGCGGCGCTACGAGCAGAGCGCCGCGGGCAAGCGCGAGGCGGTGCGCTACGCGTTCCTGGACAGCACCATCGCCCTGTCGCTGGCGCTGTTCATCAACGCCGCCATCCTGATCGTGGCCGCGGCCACCTTCCACACGTCTGGGCACTCCGACGTGGCGGAGATCCAGGACGCATACCGGCTGCTCACCCCGCTGCTGGGTGGCGGGGCCAGCATCGTGTTCGCGCTGGCGCTGCTGGCGTCGGGCCAGAACAGCACGCTCACCGGCACGCTGGCCGGCCAGATCGTGATGGAGGGCTTCCTCAACATCCGCCTGCGGCCGTGGGTGAGGCGCCTGATCACCCGGGCCATCGCCATCGTGCCAGCGGTGATCGTGGCGCTGATCTACGGCGAGAGCGGCACGGCGCGGCTGCTGGTCCTGAGCCAGGTGATCCTCTCGCTGCAGCTCTCGTTCGCCGTCTTCCCGCTGGTGCGCTTCACGTCCGACCGGCTGAAGATGGGCGAGTTCGCCAACGCCGGCTGGCTGCGCGCGCTGGCGTACCTGGTGGCGTTCTTCATCGCCGTCCTCAACCTGTGGCTCCTCGTGCAGACCTTCCGCGGCTGGCTGGGGTGACCATGTACAGGCGCATCCTCGTTCCCCTGGAGAACAGCCCGTACGACCGGGCCATCGTGGAGCACGTGCGGCGCCTGGCGTCGCTGTGCCGCTCGTCGGTCGTGCTCGTGCACGTGGCAGACGGCTGGGTCGCGCGAAACCACCACCAGCTCAACCTGCGCGAGAGCGAGGAGATGCAGGCCGACCGGCGCTACCTGGAGGAGACGGCGGCCTCTCTGGCCCGCGACGGCCTGGAGGTGGAGTCGATCCTGGCGAGCGGTGACCCGGCGCGCGAGATCGTGGACGTGGCGGGGCAGGAGGGCTGCGACCTGATCGCCATGTCCACCCACGGCCACCGCTTCGTGGGCGACGTCCTGTACGGCAGCGTGGCCAACGCCGTCCGCCATCACTCCACGCTCCCCGTCCTCGTCGTCCGCGGCAGCGCGGGTCCGGAGCCCGGGCCGCACTAGCACACCGTGGCGAGACACGACGAAGCAGCACCCGGAAGCAATCGCGTCCGGGTGCTGTTATTTTCGGTAGATACGATGCATCCGTCGAACGACTCGGACGAGGATCGGGACGGAAGATGCGCAGCGGTGTATCCGCTTCGGCCAGGGTCGCTGGACGCCTTTCGGAAGATGCGCGGTAGCCGGATCCGCGAGATGCGCGGCGGCGGCGCGTAAGGCCGTGGCATCGCCCTGGCGGGTGAACCCGCGGGGCTACAACCGCGCGAAGGCCGCTTCGTGGCCTGCTGCCGGACCATCCCGTCGCAACCCGTCGCCCCGCCCAGCCGAAAATCGGATTGGTGCAATCGCGCACGTCGAGTCGACCGTCAGCGGCCGCGGCCGCGACACCTTGCGGTTGATCTCCGGAGGGAGATTTGCGCGGTTGTTGCGCGGGTTCAACCTCCAGGCTCAGCTATCCCCGGCGCTGGGGCTCGCCACCACCACCACCACACATCTACCGAACGACAAACGCAGTTGCAGAGCTTTCCGCTGACACCGAACGACGTGCCGTGCGCCACGCCCGACCTGGGCATCGAGCTGTGCGGCGAGCGGGTGTACCTGATGCCGGAGCGGGCGCTGTTCCGCGAGCGCACCGGAACCCTGCTCGTGGCCGACGTGCACTGGGGCAAGGCCGCCACCTTCCGCGCGGCCGGCATCGCCGTCCCGGGCGGCACCACCACCGAGGGGCTGTCGCGGCTCACGGCGGCGCTGGAGCGCTCCGGGGCGCGGCGGCTGGTGTTCCTGGGCGACCTATTCCACGCCCGCGAGGGCCGCGTGGAGCGCACGCTCGCCGCCGTGGCCGAGTGGCGCGCCAGGCATGCGCACGTGGAGATGTCGCTCGTGCGCGGCAACCACGACAAGCACGCGGGCGATCCGCCGCCCGAGTTAGGCATCTCGTGCTGCACGCCGCCCTTTGACGCGGCGCCGTTCGTCTACCGACACCACCCCGACGAGTCGCCGGACGGCTACACGCTCTCCGGCCACGTGCACCCTGCCGTGCGGCTGCTGGGCCGCGGGCGCCAGCGGACGAGGCTTCCGTGCTTCTACTTCGGAGCGCGGGTGGGCATCCTGCCCGCGTTCGGCAGCTTCACCGGCGTCGCCGAGGTCACGCCCGGCCCCGGCGACCGCGTGTTCGTGCCGCTGGACGACTGCGTGATCGAAGTCACTGGCTGAAGCGGACCGCGCCCGCCGCTTGTAGGCCCTCCCGCATGGCTGCGACGCGCGGCTAGGCGGAGGATGGATGGCCGGCGCTCGCGTCCCGAGCCCGTCAGCCGTCGTGATCGTCGCCGCGGTCGCGGGCTTCGCGCGGGCGGGGCGGGGAGGCGTCCGGCCGGGGCCACGTCTTCTTCACGCCCACGATGAAGAGGAAGAGCGCGCCCGCGCCCAGCACCAGCTTGGTCTTGGACATTCCCTCTTTCTTCGGCTGCCTATCGGGCTTCTCGGCCATGGGTGGTGCGGAGATGCAGGGTGGACGGGCGCCGCGCCCCGGCGGGCGCGCGCCAGCAATATGCCGACGCCACGCCCCCGCGCACCAGTCGCCCCGGCGCGTGGTGCGCTGCGGGAATGTGAATGCCCTCGTGGCACGTCCGCTGTCCCCAGCGGTGCCCTCCCTCGAACCGTCCAGCCCGCGCATCTACCGAGAACATGCCTGCGGGACGAGAATCGTCCAGGCGGGATGGCTTGCCTTGTTTGCTCCACGCCGCAATCATAGGACTTGGGCGCTCGTCCCAGGCGCCGCTCCACCTGTGGTGAAAGGCGTGCGGCGTCCCGCTGCCTGACGAGCTCCCGGCCGGCCCGGGCTCCGGCAATCTCCGCCACATCGCATCTACCGTCCCGCCCGTAGTTGCATCGCGCAGCAGAAGCGCAGGCGTAGCGAAGCAATCCTGCTCAACCTCGTTCGGCATTTCCGCCGATGTGCGGGGAAGGCATCCCGCGTCCGTCCATTCCCACGTCACATCACCCGAGCTGCCCCGCAACCCCACACCACACGCAGGAGGAGAGATGTGCAACCCCGATTGGTCCCGGATCTTCACGCCGTCGGAGCTGGTGGTCGACGTCAGCGCGGACGACGGCGCCGAGGCGGTCACGACGGTCATCGCGGTCGTGAACGGAAACAGGACGCAGCAGACGGTGCAGGGAACGGCGGAATTTCCGCTGCGGTTCCCCATCGGGCCCGGCGACTCGTACCGCGTAGAGGTGGTGGTGGGGAGCAGCGGCAACCCGGCCAGTGCGGTGGTGACGTCCCAAGTCGTGGGCACCGACCCCCGCGGCCCGGACGTTTGCGTGCTGCGCGTGGATGCCGACAACCCCAGTGCCGACAACGTCATCAAGGCCAAAGGAAAGGCGGGATGATGCGCGCCCTCGCCCTCGCCGTCGCGGCGGCCTGCGTTGCGGCGCCGCCGCTCCGGGCGCAGCAGCCGGTCGCCTGCCAGGCCGATCGCACCATCACCGACTGCTACTCGCGGAACCGCGGAACCGGAGGCGCGGAGGTCCCCGACAGCATCCGCAAGCAGGCTCTGGCGGACGCGGCGCAACGCCTCCAGGCCAAGCAGGCGGGGCCCGACCTGTCCAGCGCGGGCCCGCTCGCGGCCATCGCCGACTTCCTCCCGCGCCTTGCGACCGAGCTGCTCGCGCCCGTCTCCGGCGGTGCGGACGCGCCGGACCTGGGGTTCAAGGCGAACCTGCCGCTGAACCAGGGCCCGCTCATCGACCTCGGCGCCACGCTCCAGGGCGCCGTGGTGATCCACCAGGCCGTCGTCAGCCCGCGGCTGCTGGACTCGGTGCCGCCCGCACTGCGCGCCGCGGCACAGGCCCGGCTGGAAGCGGACCTGGAGCCGTACGACGACGCCACCCTGACCGCGAGCCTGAACCTGGAGAACCAGCGCTTCGGGCGTAGCCTGCGGCAGCACCGTGCGGAGATCGGCTCCCTCTTCGTTGCCCTGGCCGGCGCCGACAGGGCAGGTGACCAGAGCCGCGTGGAACGGGCCGACGATCGTTACGACGCGTTCCGCAATTCGCTCGAAGCACGTGCGGAGAGGCGCGACACCCAGTGGTTCGAGGCGACGCGCATCGGAACGCCTGAGTGCACGCTGCGCGCGGGCCCATCCGCCCCGGGGCCGGCGGACGTGGGCGAGTTTCCGGTCGCGTGTCTCTCGCCCGCGGGCCGCGAGGCGCTGGAGGCGGAGATCGGGCTGCTCGCGGGGGCGGTCGCGCGGAACCGCGCCGCGCGCGACGAGCGGCTGAAGGCGTCGGGGTTCACGCATCTCGCGCAGCTCGTGAACAACCAGCCGCAGCTCAACGCCGCGTGGGAGTACCATTCGCGGCGCGGCGTGGTGGGGCCGAACGAATGGACCGGCCGCGCGCGCTTCGAGCTGGGGTTCGCGAACATGAACGGCCTGCGGCGAAGCTGCGGCGGCAAGGTGGACCCGGCGTGCCTCTCCAAGTACGTGAACGATCCCGCGGTGCGCAGCTCCCTCGCGCGCGGCGACCGGATGTTCGTGCAGCTCGACGTGACGCGCCGCAACACGTGGCGGTTGTCCATCCCCCAGGACTCGGTGGATATCCGTCTGGCGAGCGCGACGACGCTGGCGGCGGGCGCGGGCTACGGTGCGTACATCGGCAACCCGGAGGACGGCGAGAACCGCGACCGGCTGGACGGGCAGGCGAAGTGGGACTTCGCCCGCAACGACGCCGCGCGGCAGAACCGCTTCGTCGCCAGCCTCTTCTACACGCGGCACCTGACCGGCCAGGCGTCGGCCCTCATCGGCCTGTCGTACGCGAACCGGCCGGAGTTCCTGGGCGACGTGGACCGGAAGCTCCGCGCCAACCTGGGCCTCACCTACAAGCTGAACCAGAGCGCCGAGAGCCTGACCGGAACGTCGAAGTAGCCGAGCTCTCTCCGATGGATGGAAGATGATCGAAGGGCGGCGTCCACGCGGGCGCCGCCCTTCGTCTCGTGCACCGTGGGCTGGCGAACGCACGGAATGCCGGGTAGTCTCTCCCGAGTCTTCCATCGAGAACTCGGTAGAGATGATGATGAACATCCTGGTCCTCAACGTCGGCTCGTCGTCGGTCAAGTTCCAGCTGGTGCGGACGGACGAGGCGCGCTTCGCCGGGAACGCCGACGAGCGGCTGGCGCGCGGGCAGATCGAGCGCATCGGCGGGGAGGCGGTGTGGAGCTTCCGCGCGGCCGACGGGCCCACCGTGCGCGGCACGGCGCCGCTGCGCGACCACCGCGCGGCCGTGGAGTACGTGCTGGAGTGGATGACATCTGCCGAGAGCGGCGTGCCCATCGGCAGCGTGGCGGAGATCGGCGCGGCGGGGCACCGCGTGGTGCACGGCCGCGAGCGGTTCGTGCGCTCGGTGGGCATCGACGACGCGGTGCTGCGCGGCATCGAGGAAACCATCGAGCTGGCGCCGCTGCACAACCCGGCCAACCTGAAGGGCATCCTGGCCGTGCGCTCGGTGCTCGGGCCGGGCACGCCGCAGGTGGCGGTTTTCGACACCGCGTTCCACCACACGCTGCCCGAGCGCGCGTTCCTATACGCCATCCCCTACTCGCTGTACCGCCGCCACCGCGTGCGCCGCTACGGCTTCCACGGCACGTCGCACCGCTACATCTCGTACCGGTGGCGGCAGCTCACCGGCCGTCCGCGCGAAGGGTCGCGGCTGATCACGCTGCACTTGGGCAACGGCTGCTCGGCGTGCGCCATCTCCGGGGGCGAGAGCGTGGACACGTCGATGGGCTTCACGCCGCTGGAGGGGCTGGTGATGGGCACCCGATCCGGTGATCTCGATCCCGCGATCCTGGACTACGTCGCGGTCAAGGAGGGCCTGTCGCTGCCGGAGGTGGAGTCGCTGCTCAACAAGCAGTCCGGGCTGCTGGGCATCTCCGGCCTCA
>DASRQW010000243.1 GCA_035696245.1 Longimicrobiaceae bacterium
GCCGCCCACCCCGCTCTCGTGTGCGCATCCCAATCATCGCCGCGCATCGTCCGAATCGCGTCGGCCGAGCCGCATCTCCCACGCCGGATCGGACCGACGCACGTCCGATCGACATCTCCGAAACCGCATCTCCCGAGTGCGTCTTGTAGAAAACGTCCGCGCCCGCATCTCCGGTCGTGCTAAAGAGAATGCATCGCTGGATCGGGACGGTTGCTCGGGGGAAGCATTCCGGATGCGATGAATCGCACCCCACCGCGGCGTGCGGCGCCGCATCTCGTTGGGAGATGACGGGTTGAGCGCCTGGTGCCGGCGGTGCTACGAGACCTCGGGCTGCGCGATGGCGAGGCCGGCGCGGTGCATCCGCATGCCGCGCAGGCTGATGCGCTCGGCCTGGCGCAGGAGGGTGAGCGCGACGTCGAGGGCGGCCGCCACGTCGGCCGTGCCGCCTTCGTCCAGGTCGCGCGACCCGGTCTCGCGGTGGACGAGGGCCTCCACCTCTTCGCGCAGGATGCCGAACTCGCGCCGGAGCGCGTCGTCGTCCCAGCCCAGGCGCGAGCGCTGGGCGCCGTGGCGTTCGGAGATGACCTTCTGGATGTCGTTGCCGTCCTGCATCAGCTCGGGCTCGCCGCCGCCTTCGTCGAGCGTGACCAGCGACAGGCCGATGTCCACGAGGAAGGTGGAGGTGTGGTCCTCGAGCTGCGCGCGGTCCAGCTCGGCGCCCGCCGGGATGGCCGGGTCGTCGCGCAGGCGGTCGCCCACGCGGTGCGTGAGCGTGTCGGCGCAGCGGGCCAGCAGGTAGCCCACGTCCGCCAGCCCCGGCACCTGGCGCGGCCGGAAGGCGGTGGTGGCGGACTCGCCCGGCGCGCGGCTGAGCGGCAGGTACAGGCAGAAGCGCGAGCCACGCCCCTCCTCGCTGCTCACGGTCAGGTCGCCGCCCATGAGCCGCGACAGCCGCCGGCTGATGGTGAGCCCCAGCCCGGTGCCGCCGCTGCTGCGGGTGTAGCCGCTCTCCACCTGCACGAACGGGTCGAAGATGGCGCCCAGCTTCACCGCCGGGATGCCGATGCCGCTGTCGGCCACGGTGACGGAGACCCAGGGTCCCTCGCCGCGGGCCTGCGCGTCTACCGGGTGCGCCTCCAGCCCGCAGGTGACGACCACCTCGCCGCCGGGCTCGGTGAACTTGACGGCGTTGGAGAGCAGGTTCGCCAGGATCTGCCGCACGCGGTCCTCGTCGCCGCAGAAGGCTGCTCCGGGCAGGCACTCCACGCGCTCCTCCAGGCGCACGCCGCGCTCGGCGGCCTGCGTGGCGACGAGCGAGAGGGCGGAGCGCACGGCGGGGAGCAGCGGCACGGGGTCGCTGTCCACCTCCACCTGGCCCGCCTCGATCTTGGCGAAGTCCAGGATCTCGTTCACCAGGCCCAGCAGGTGCCGGCTGCTGGACCGCACGCGCTGAAGGTAGGCGTGCTGCGCCTCGCTCACCGGGCCGCCCAGCCCCATCTCCAGCAGGTCGGTGTAGCCGATGACGGCGTTGATGGGCGTGCGGATCTCGTGGCTCATGTTCGCCAGGAACTGGCTCTTGGCCAGGTTGGCGCTCTCGGCGGCGCGGCGGGCGGCCTCGGCCTCGGCGGTGGCGGCCTCGGCCTGGCGGCGGGCGCGCACCTGGCCGGTGACCTCCACGGCGTGCACCAGCACCCCGTCCACCGTGCCGGCCGAGTCGAAGAGCGGCTGGTAGACGAAGTCGAACACGGCCTCCTCCAGGCCTCCGCCCCCGCCGGGCCCGAACAGCACGGGCTTCTCGGTTCCCGTCACCGGCCGGCCGCCGGCGTACACGCGGTCCAGCAGCTCGAACAGGCCCTGCCCCTCCAGCTCCGGCAGCGCCTCGCGGATGGGCAGGCCGGCCAGCTCGCGTCCCCCGGCGAGGCGGCGGTACGCGGGGTTGGCGAACTCCACCACGTGCCGCGGGCCGCGGAGCACCGCGATGAGCGCGGGCGCGTGCTGGAAGATGCTGCGCAGCCGCAGCCGCTCGGCGTCGGTCTCCGCCAGCGCCTCGTCGCGCTCGTCCTTCAGCTCCTCGCGCTCGGTCACGTCGACCGAGACGCCCACGATGCCCACCAGCGCGCCGGACTCATCCATCACCGGCGTGTCGGTGACGCGCGCGGGGAAGGTGCTGCCGTCGCGGCGGCGCACCGGGAACTCGCCGGACCAGCGCAGCCCGTGCCGCAGGCGGTCCATGATCTCCTCGGCCTGTCCACGCGCGAACTCGCCGGGGGTCACGTCCAGCACGTCGCGGCCCAGCACCTCGGCGGCGCTCCAGCCGTACAGGCGCTCGGCGTGGCGGTTCCAGAAGGTGATCCGCCCCTGGGCGTCGGTGGCCACCACGGCCTGCTCCACCGCGTCCAGCAGGTCGGCGGGGTCGAGGCCGCCGGCGGGGAGCGGGTCGCGGGGCAGTGCGTCCGGCTGGACCTGGGTCGTCATCGCTCGTGGTTCCGGGAATGCGCGCCGGTGCCTCCCCGCCGGGTGGCGGGGAGACCGGGAACACGCAGCCCCTGCAAGTCCGGCACCGCCCGGCGCCGATGCGCATCCAACGCGTTGTCGTACAAGCAGATGCGGTGGACCATCGGTCGGTGCCATGCACTCGCCTCCGCATCGCAGCGGTCGCGGGTGCATGGCCGTGCGTACTCCGTCGGCTGACGCGCGGGCCCCGCGGGCTTTCCATGCGGAAAGCCCGGTTCAGGTCCATCAAGAGGTGGGTCTGGAGCTCGTTCGCCGCGGGAAGGATGCGGCCGAGCCGGTCGGGGAGGGCGTTCGGGAGATGCGGTGCGGGCCCCGGGGAGGCGCCGCGCGTGCGGGGCTCAGCCGACGGGGACGGCGGGGCCCACGATGCGCTGCACCTCGGCCAGCACCAGGCGGGGCTCGATGGGCTTGGCGAGATAGCCGTCGAAACCCGCGGCGGTGGCGCGCTCGCGGTCGGCCTCCATTGCGTGCGCGGTGAGCGCCAGCACCGGCACGGCCGAGGTGAGGGTGGACGCGCGGATGCGCTCCAGCGCGCCGTAGCCGTCCAGCCGGGGCATGGAGAGGTCCATCAGCACCAGGGCGGGCTGGTGGGCCTCGGCCAGGCGCGCGCCCTCCTCGCCGTCCACCGCCTCCAGCACCGTGTAGCCGAAGTGCTCCAGGAGCGTCCGGTAGATGGTGCGGTTGTCCTCGTTGTCTTCTACCACCAGGATGGTCTGGCTCATCGCCCTTGCCGAAAGCGGGTGCCGCGCGCGCCGGAGCGCCCACGCACGGAGGTCTGTTGACGCCGCGACGAGTAGCCCGCGCAGCGGATGGTTTTTGGGTAGGAAACCAGCTCCGCCGGAGAGCGCGGAGCAACGCAGAGGAAGACAGCCTATGAATTTAGAACGTTTGCGAGAAAACGCCAGTTCCCGCCTTCGTGCCCATCCAAGCTCCCGGTCACCTCACCGCGCCGTGCCGAAGAAGCCCTGTTGACGGGATGACGCCTATCTCGCCCGGAACGTCATCTTTTCCCTATTCAGCCGGGGCGCGCCAGCGTGTCGGTGTGGATCGGGCGAGCGTATACCCGCGCCGCGTCCGCCGGTTCGGACGGATGCGTAACAGGAGCGTTGCCGGCCAATCCGTGGGTGGCGTGGAGGCCCCCTCCCCCAGCCCCTCCCCCAAAACTGCCTGGGGGAGGGGAGCCTGGTCCACGGCTGGGGCAGGGTTGGCGCACGATTTAGCAGGAGGGGATGGAGATGCGAAGCCCGGCGGAGGTACATCCCCAAATCCGATCTAAACTGCGCGCCAACAAGCAGTTCTCCCCTCTCCCGCTCGCGGGGGAGGGGCCGGGGGAGGGGGCACCTTTTCAGCAGCGAAACCGCCCGAATGTCGAGAGAAAAAGCCGCGGGAGATGCCGTCGGCCGATCGATTTTCCGGCCTGGAGATGGCGCGTGTAGGTCAGCCGGCGGCGGGGCGGGGGGCGACGATGCCGGCGCGGGAGAGGTGGCCCTCCAGGTCGTCGTCGGGGTGGGTGTCCCAGCCTTCGGGGATGGGGGCCAGGCGGCGCTTCTCGGCGTCGCACTGGAAGCAGAGCCAGCCGCCGGACAGCTCCGGCGCGGTCATGTGCGTGCGGAAGCCCAGCGTCTTGCCGGGGACCACGTCCCACGCCTGCCACACCGTGCCGTCGGACGCGGTGAACTCGCGGTGGGCCATCGTTCAGGCCGCGCCGGGGTCGCGGCGCGGAAGGCCGCCGGGGGTCTTCATCCTTGCTCTCCCTCTTCCTCGCCGCCGCCCGCGGGGTGCGGCGTGGCGGGGATGCACAGCGTGAAGCGCGAGCCCTGGCCGGGCTCGCTCTCGACCCACACGTCGCCGCCCATGAGCCGCGCCAGCCTGCGGCTGATGGCCAGGCCCAGGCCCGTGCCGCTGGCGCTGCGGGTGTGCCCGGTGTCGGCCTGCACGAAGGGCTCGAAGATCTCGGCCTGCTTCGCGGCGGGGATGCCGATGCCGGTGTCGGTCACGGTGATGCACGTCCAGGGCCCCGGCGCCGTGGCGGCCGCCCCCGCGGGGACCTCGGCCAGGGTGCGGCACTCGGCGGTGACGCTGCCGCCGGGGGGCGTGAACTTCACGGCGTTGGAGAGGAGGTTGGCGACGACCTGCTGCACGTGCTGGGTGTCGCCCAGGTACAGCGCGGGGTCGCCCGTGCACGTCTCTCCCAGGCGCACGCCCTTCGCCTCGGCCTGCGGGCGCACCAGGGCGAGCGCGGCGTCCACCACGCGCGCGGCGCTGCCCGTCTCCCGCGCGGCCGTCATCCGCCCCGCCTCCACCTTCGCCAGGTCCAGCACGTCGTTGACGATGCCCAGCAGGTGCCCGGCGCTGCCCAGCATCCGCCCGATCTGCGCCCGCTGCGCCTCGTTGACCGGCCCCGCGAGCCCCATCTCCAGCAGCTGCCCGTAGCCGATGATGGCGTTGATGGGGGTGCGGATCTCGTGGCTCATGGTGGCCAGGAAGTCGGACTTGGCCCGGTTGGCGGCCTCGGCCTCGGCGCGCGCGGCCTCGGCGCGGCGCAGGAGGCGGGCGTTGTCGACGGCCACGGCGGCGCGGCGGGCGAGCTCTTCGGCCAGCGCCAGGTCGGCCTCGCCGAAGCGGCGGCCGGACTCGGCGGTGACGAAGGTGACGACGCCCAGCACGGCGCCGCGGGACACGAGGGGCACCAGCATGGCCGAGGTGAAGCCCACCTCGCGCATCACCGCCAGGTGCTGTTCGTCGCGCGCGGCGCCGGCCAGCATCTCGTCGGTGATCTGCGGATAGAGCTGCGCGCGGCCGTCGCGCAGCACCTCGGGCAGGCCGTGGGGGGCGGACATGTCCACCGGGTAGCGGTCGCGCAGCTCGCGCGCCCAGCGCACCTTGTGCGGGTCCACGTGGGCCACGGCCAGCTGGCGCAGCGCGCCGTCCTCGTCCACCACGTCCACCGAGCACCAGTCGGCCACGCGCGGCACGGTCAGGCGCGCCACGCTGGCCAGGGTGTCGTGGTAGTCGAGCGACGACGCCAGCAGCTCGCCGGTGCGGTTCAGGAAGGCGGCGCGCTCGGCGGCGGCCTGGGCGTCGGCGCGGGCGCGCTGCTCGGCCTGGAAGAGCCGGGCGTTCTCCAGCGCCACCGAGGCGCGCCGGGCGACCTCTTCGGCCAGCACCAGGTCGGCCTCGCCGTACGTGCGGTCCTCGCTGGTGGAGGCGAACGAGAGGACGCCGGCCGTGCGCCCGCCGACGGCCAGGGGCACGGACACGTACGAGCGGAAGCCGATGCGCTCCAGCACGCGAAGGTGCTCGGGGTCCCGGGCCACGGAGGCGAAGGCGCCCGGCGGGATGCCGGGCACCAGCTCGGGCCGGCCCGTGCGCAGGACCTGCGCGGTGCCCATGGGCGCGTCGGGGTCGATGGGCCAGCGCTGCATGGACTCCCACGCCAGCCGCACCTGGGCCGGGTCGTCGTGGGCCACGGCCACGGGGCGGATGCGGCCGTCGTCGTCCACCATCTCCACGAAGCACCAGTCGCCCAGGCGGGGCACGGCCAGGCGCGCCACCGTCTCCAGCGTGGCCTGCGGGTCCAGCGAGGCGCCCATCTCGGAGCCGGCGCGGGCCAGGAACTCCAGGCGCGCGGCGGCGGCCTCGGCGTCGCGGCGGGCGGCCTGCTCCTGCGCAAGAAGGCGGTCGCGCTCGGCCTCGGCCTCGCGCAGGGCGTGCACGTCGTTGAAGGTGCCCACCCACTCGCGGATGCCGCCCCCGCCGTCCAGCACCGGCACGCCGCGGGCGGCGTACCACCGGTACGAGCCGTCGCGCATGCGCAGCCGGTAGTGCGCCTCGTACGGCGCCCGCCTGGCGTGCGAGCCGCGCCACACCTCCTCCACCCGCGGCCGGTCTTCGGGGTGCAGCGCGTCGAGCCAGCCGGAGCCGCGCACCTCTTCCGGCGTCTGCCCGGTGAGCTCGCGCCAGAAGGGCATGTCGTCCACCTCGCCACGGCCGTCGGTGCTCCACACCATGTGCGTGCTGGCCTCCACCAGCGAGCGGTAGCGCTCCTCGCTGCGCCGCAGCTCCTCCTGCGCGCGGTGGCGTGCGGTGACGTCCTGGTAGTAGATGGCGAGCCCGGCCGACGTGGGGTAGGCGTGCATCTCCGTCCAGATGCCCAGCCCCCGCTCGAACGCCTCGAAGTGCGCCGGCTCGCGCCGTTCGAGTGCCGCCCGCAGCCGCGTCTCGTAGCCGGTGCCCACCAGCGTGGGGAACTCGTCCCACAGGCTGCGGCCCAGCAGCTCGCCCCGCGGGCGCCCCACCACCTGCTCGGCGCGGCGGTTCACGTAGGTGAAGCGGAACGCCGCGTCGACCGCGAAGAAGGCGTCGGTGATGCTCTCGAACACGTCCTCCACCGCGGCGCGCGCGCCGTCGGCACGCTCGCGTGCGGCCTCCACCTGTGCGGAGGCCTCGTAGAGTGCCTCGTTGGACTGCTCCAGCTCGGCCGCCATCAGTTGTGTGGCGTCGATCTGCTGCTCCAGCTCGGCCGTCTGGTCCTCGAGCTGCTCGGCCATGCCGCGGGCCTCGCGGGCCCGTGCGTCGGCCGCGGCGAGTGCGCGGTCCAGCGAGCCGCGCATGGCGCTGATGAGCAGCGCCACCGCCGCGAACGCCGCGAGCCGCGCCACGTCCGAAGGGTGCAGCGCGAACGACGAGCGGGGCTCGAGCAGGAAGTAGTTGGCGAGCGGCACGGTGAGCGCCGTGGCCAGCAGCGATGGGCCCCGGCCACCGTACCACGCGGCGACGATGACCGAGGCGAAGAAGAAGATGAACAGCGTGGGGGTGATGTACGTCCGCAGCAGGAGCGACACGGCCAGGGCGACCGCGGTCGTGAGCAGCGCGAAGCCGTACCGCAGCGCCGCAGGGCGCGGCGGCTGCGGCGGCGCGGCGGGCTTGGGTGGGGGCGGGGCGGCAGCGGGCATGGTCTGGCTTCGGGAGAGCGGCGTGGCGTCACGCCGGCGGCGTGCGCCGGGCGGGGCCTGGGCCAATCTAACCGCGGCCGTGCGGGTGAAAAGCCCCGCGCAAGCCGCGGGCCCGTGCGGTGTTCCGTCCGCCGCTTCGTCCGCCGCCGCGTATCTCCCGCGCCGCCACGTCATCGTCCTACGCGACGGGGACCGGGCTCGCGCGAGTCCGGCCCCCCGTCCGCCGCCCCTCGTGCGGAGAGACGGAGCCGGCGGTCACCTCGTACCGCCGTGCACCTTCACGGCACGATGATGATGCAGCGGTCGGGGCAGCGGGTGTCGTGCGAGCAGCCGAACGTGCACTCGGCGTTGGGGTCGGTCGGGTAGCAGGGGCCGATGAGCGACGGCTGCGGGACGAGCGCCGCAGCGCTCACCTCGAACGACGTGACGGTAAGGTCCTCTACAGTAAGCTTCATCATCTGCGCCTCCGGGGAGTCTCGTGAGGATTGTTGGGAAGAGGAGGAAACTTATGTGGGCGTACGGGTAATGCGCAATTCTGTCCGCTAACGAAAGCACACCGACGTTGCGGCCCGGGCTCGCGATGAGCCCGGCCCCGCATCTTCCCTCGTTCGCATCATCCGACAACCTGATCGTCATCACCCGAACGGTCGACGGCAACTCGCTCGTCGACGCGGGGCCGACGCCGAATCCGGGTGGCTTACGGCAGGGGATTGATGCAGCGCTGCGGGCAGGTGTCGGCAATGGAGCAGCCGTAGGTGCAGTCCATGGCGGTGTTCGTCACGCAGGGGCGCACGAGCGAGACCGCCACCGCGGCCGTCTCCGGCGTGCCCGACGGCTCGAACGTGGCGACGTTCAGGTCCTCGATGGAAAGCTTCAGCATGGGTTGCTCCCGGTAAGGTGTTGGCATATGCGGGGGATGTTTCGAGTGTACGCCGCCGCGCCATCACGCGCAATCGTGTCCGAAAAGATGCTTCCGAAGATGCGCACGGGCCCGGCATCTCCATCCCCCGGATCTCCGTCGTCCGTTCCCGCGCGGCGCGCCCGGTGCACCGGCCCCGGTGTTGCGGTTGCGCCGTTGCCTCGCGGTCGCGGAGAGCGTGCGCGACGGAAACGCGTGAAGCGGAGGACGGGCGATGCACGTGCGCGCTGGCCGGGAGAAGGCGGGAAGCCGGGAAGGGGCGAGGCGGTCGCGGCCGGTCTCTGCCGTCGCCGTCGGAGGGCGCGCGTGAGCGTGGCGGCCATCGAGGAGCACGGCGTCATCGGCGACCTGAACACGGTGGCGCTGGTATCGCTGGACGGCACCATCGACTACATGTGCGCCCCGCGGTTCGACTCGCCCACGCTTTTCGCCGCGCTGCTGGACGAGGGCAAGGGCGGCAGCTTCGCGCTCGCGCCCGTGCTGGACGACGTGCGGCGCAAGCAGATGTACCTGCCGGACACGAACGTGCTGCTCACGCGCTTCCTCTCGCCGCACGGCGTGGGCGAGGTGTCGGACTTCATGCCCGTGAACGGCGACGGAGCCGCGCACCGCGTGGTCCGGCGCGCCAAGGCCGTGCGCGGCACCATGCGCTTCCGCATGCGCTGCGCGCCGCGCTTCGACTACGCGCGCGGCACCCACCGGGTGGAGGTGTACGGCGGGAACGCGCTGTTCGTGCCGGACGCGCCGGGCTTCAAGACCGTGCGCCTCCTCTCCACCGTCCCCCTCGCGGCCGACGGTGCGGACGTGTTCGCGGAGTTCGAGCTACGCGCGGGAGAGAGCGCGTCGTTCGTGCTGGAGCGCGCGCGTACCGGCGCCCCCTCGCCCGCGGAGGCCGAAGGCTACGTGGCCGCGGCGTTCAAGGAGACGGTCAACTTCTGGAGGGAGTGGATCGGCAAGTCCACGTACCAGGGCCGCTGGCGCGACGAGGTGCACCGCTCGGCCCTGGTGCTGAAGCTGCTCACCTCGCGGCGGCACGGCTCGCTGATCGCCGCGCCTACCTTCGGGCTGCCGGAGCGCGTGGGCGGCGTGCGCAACTGGGACTACCGCTACACGTGGATCCGCGACGCCGCGTTCACGCTCTACGCCCTCATCCGCCTGGGCTTCACCGACGAGACGGGCGACTTCATCGCCTGGATCGAGCAGCGGTGCGCGGAGTGGGAGCCGGGCGAGTCGCACCCTCTCCAGGCGGTGTACGGCATCGACGGGCGCCACGAGCTGCCCGAGACGGAGCTGGACCACTTGGCCGGCTACCGCGGCTCGCGGCCGGTGCGCATAGGCAACGCGGCGTACCCGCAGCTTCAGCTGGACATCTACGGTGCGCTGATGGACGCCGTGTACCTGTACGACAAGTACGGCGCCCCCGTCTCGCACGACTTCTGGGCCAACCTCACGCGGCTGGTGGACTGGGTGTGCGACAACTGGCGCACGCCCGACGAGGGCATCTGGGAGGTGCGCGGCGGCAAGCGCGAGTTCCTGCACTCGCGCGTGCTGTGCTGGGTGGCGGTGGACCGCGCCGTGCGCCTGGCCCAGCGCCGCTCGCTGCCCGCGCCGCTGGTGCGCTGGCTCTCGGTGCGCGACGAGATCTACCGCGACGTGTGGGAGGGCTTCTGGGACCCCGGCCTGGGCGCCTTCGTGCAGCACCGCGGCGGCGCCGCGGTAGACGCGTCGGTGCTGCTCATGCCGCTGCTGCGCTTCGTGAGCCCCACCGACCCGCGCTGGCTCTCCACGCTGCGCGCCGTGGGCCGTGACCTGCTGGACGACTCGCTCGTCTTCCGCTACCGCCCGGGCGACGCGGCGCCGGACGGATTCGCCGAGGGCGAGGGCACCTTCTCCATCTGCTCGTTCTGGTACGTGGAGTGCCTGTCGCGCTCGGGCGACGTGCAGCAGGCGCGCTTCCTCTTCGAGAAGATGCTGGGCTATTCCAACCACCTGGGCCTGTATGCCGAGGAGCTGGGTGCCAGCGGCGAGCAGCTGGGCAACTTCCCGCAGGCGTTCACGCACCTGGCGCTCATCAGCGCCGCCTTCGACCTGGACCGCCGCCTCTCCGGCGCGGGCTGGCGCGCATAGCCCGCAAGTGCCGTTCGGATCAATCGATGCGGAGTGGACGCCGTAGCGGGAACGGCGGTCGTGAGATGCAATCGGAGGATGCGGAGCCGGGCGGGATCGGGCGATCGACGGGGGGATGCGGGGCCGCGGGCGCTGTCCGGAATCTTTGCAGTGGATGGAAACCGGATGCTTCCCGGCAGTCGAGCGCCCGGCGCAGCGAAGCGCTTTCGAACGCGAGGCGAGGGGCGGCAGGATCCGCCTCGGGCACCGCGGCGGATCGCGGGAAGCGAGGTCGCCGCGCCGCCGCCGAGGCCCGGCATGGCATGTAAGATGTTGAAAGAATCATAGATAGGCGACGGCCGATCCGGAGGTCCGAGATGCGCGACGGCAGGCGAGCGGCAGTCAGACGCGCACGGGCGGCCGGGCTGCGCTCCGGCGAATGCGGGCGCCGGGACGGCCCGCCGCGCTGGAACGAATCCCGCAAACGTTTGCCGCGTCGTATCACCCCGTGTCCGGCATCGTCGCGTGCTCCGAAGCGCACCCGCCGGCCGGCGTGCGTCGTGCCCCGCATCTCTCCGAACGTCTCATCTCAGTGCCGTCCATCGCTCCCCCGGCCGGGAGCGCTCCCGTGACCGCTCCTCTCCGCGTGCTCTCGCTGGAAGCCGGCGACCTGCCGACGGCCTCGCTGCGCCATCAACCCACGCTCCCCGAGAGCGGCTTCGCGTGGCGCGCCTGCACGCTCCCCGAAGCGCTGGAGGCCGTGCGCGGCGGTGAGGCCGACTGCGTGCTGCTGGACCTGGACCTGCCGGGCTCGGCCGGGCCGGATGCGGTGCGCGCCATGGCCGCCGCCGCCCCGCACGTGCCCGTGGTGGTGCTCTCCGGCGCGCCCGGCGGCGAGGCCGCGCTGCTGGCCGCGCGCGAAGGCGCGCATGACCTCGTGCCCAAGGCCGAGGCGACGCCCGCCATGCTGGGCCGCGCCATCCGCTACGCGGTGGAGCGCATGCGGCAGCAGCGCGAGCTGGCCCGCCGCGCCGCGCGGGAAGGCTCGCTCGCCGAGCTGGGCCGCGCCGCCGTGGCGGCCGACGACCCCGGCGCCCTGGTTGACCGCGCTCTGGGCGAGCTGCGCCGCGCGTTGGACGCGGACTTCACGGGCCTGTTCGAGCCGCTGCCGGGCGGAGGCATGCTGCTGCGCGCCGGCGACGGCTGGCCGGGCGGCGACCCCGGCTCGCTTACTCTCCCGGACGACGGCGGCGCCCTGTTCCGCGTGCTGGCGTCGGGTGCCCTCGCCGTGCAGGAGTGGGACGACCAGACACCGGCGCCGACCCCGTTCGCCGAGCGCGGCGCCCGCGCCTGCGTGGCCGTGCCCGTGCCGGGGCGCGGCGGGCCGGCGGGCGTGCTGGTGGCGTGCTCGCGCACCCCCGGCGCGTTCGCGGACGGCGACGGGCCGTTCCTAGAGGCCGCCGCCTCGGTGCTGGGCCTGGCCGCCGAGCGCGTGCGCTCCGAGGCCGCCTCCCGAGAGCTGGCCGGGGAGCAGGCCGCCCGCGCCCAGGCCGAGGCCGTGCAGCGCCGGTTCGTGGAGCTCGTGCAGGACCTGGACGCCATCGTCTGGGAGATGGACTCCGGCACCGGCCGCTTCACCTTCGTGAGCGACCACGCCGAGGCCGTGCTGGGCTACCCCGTGCGCGAGTGGCTCACCGACGCCGGCTTCTGGGCCGCGCACATCCACCCGCAGGACCGCGCCGCCGCCCTCGCCTTCCTGCGCGCGGCCGCCGAGCGGGGGACGGACCACGAGTTCGAGTACCGCATGCTGGCGCACGACGGGCGCGTGGTGTGGGTGCGCGACCTGGTGCGCGCGGTGCCCGCCCCCGGCGGCGGCGCCCCCGTGCTGCGCGGCGTGATGGTGGACGTGACCGCCCTCAAGCGCGCAGACGCCTCGCTGGCCGCCAGCGAAGAGCGCTTCCGCACGCTGGCGGGCTCGCTCGAGGACGTGGTCTTCACCCTGGACCGCGACCTCCGCCACGTGGGCGTCTTCGGGCGGTGGCCGCAGCGCTACGGGCTCACGCCCGCGCACTTCCTGGGCAGGCCCATCAGCCAGCACTTCGGCCCCGACGCCTCGGGCGTGCACGAGGACGCCGCGCGCCGGGCGCTGCGGGGCGAGGCCGCCGTGTACGACTGGGAGACGCGGCTGGGCGGGCGCGCCGTGCACTTCCAGACCCGCATGTCGCCGCTCACCGACGCCTCGGGCGCGGTGGTGGGCGTGGTGGGCGTGGGCCGCGACGTCACCGAGCAGCGCCTGGCCGAGCGCGCCGTGCGCGAGAGCGAGGAGCGCTTCCGCGCCGTCTTCCGCACCTCGGCCGTCGGCATCGTGCTCTCGGGGTTCGACGGGCGCATCGAGCGGGCGAACCCCGCCTTCGGCGCCATCGTGGGCCGCGAGCCGGCCGAGCTGGCGCGGATGCCGTGGATCCGGCTCACCCACCCCGACGACGTGGAGCCCAACCTCGCGTACGTGCGCGAGATGGAGCGGGGCCTGCGCGACACCTTCCAGCTGGAGAAGCGCTACCTGCGGGCCGACGGCACCGCCGTGTGGGGCCGCCTCTCCGCATCGGCCGTGCGGGACGCCGAAGGGCGGCCCCAGCACATGGTGGCGATGATCGAGGACGTCACCGAGGCGCGCCGGGCCCGCGAGGCGCTCGAGGAGTCGCAGCGCTTCCTCCGCTCCACGCTCGACGCGCTGGCCTCGCAGATCGCCATCCTCGACGAGCGCGGCGTGATCCTGGAGGTGAACGACGCCTGGCGGCGCTTCGGCGAGTCGGACGGCGGCACCGCCCCGCTGGAGGCGGGCGCCGACTACCTCGCCGCCTGTGGCGCCGAGACCGCGGCGGGCATCCGCGGAGTGCTGCGCGGCGAGCGCGACGAGTTCCGCACGCAGTACGAGTGCGGCGGGCCCGAGGGGCGGCGCTGGTTCATGATGCGCGTGACCCACTTCGCCGGCCCCGGCCCCATGCGGCTGGTGGTGAGCCACATCGAGGTGTCGGAGCGGCGCCGGGCCGAGGCCGCCCTGCGCGAGAGCGAGGAGCGCTTCCGGGCGCTGGTGGAGAACCTCACCGACGTGATCTCGGTGATGGCGCCCGACGGCACCCTCCTCTCCGTCTCCGGCTCGGCGGTGCGCACCCTCGGCTACGACCCCGCCGACCTGGAGGGCCGCAACGCCTTCGACCTGGTGCATCCCGACGACCTGGAGACGACCCGCCGCGTGGTGGCCGAGGCGATGGCCGACCCCGGCGCGGCGCACGGCATGGAGTACCGCCTGTGCCACGCGGCGGGCGAGTGGCGCGTGCTGGAGTCGGTGATCACCAGCCTGCTCGACAACCCCGCGGTGGGCGGCGTGGTGATCAACTCGCGCGACGTCACCGAGCGCAACGAGGCCGAGGCCGCGCGCCGCGAGAGCGAGGAGCGCTTCCGCTCCTTCTTCGACCACAGCATCGACGCCGTGCTGCTCACGCTGGCCACGGGGCCGGTCGTGCAGGCCAACCCCGCCGCGCTGCGGCTCTTCGGGTACACCGAAGAGGAGATGCTGCGCACCGACCGGCTGCAGCTCACCGACCCGGCCGACCCGCGCGTGGCCGAGGGGATGGCGCACCGGCAGCGCACGGGCAGCTTCCGCGGCGAGATCACGCTGCGCCGCCGCGACGGCAGCGTCTTCCCCGGCGAGATCGCCACGGCCGAGTTCCTGGGGCACGACGGCGTGCCCAACGTGAGCATCGTGGTGCGCGACGCGACCGAGCGGAACCGCGCCGAGGCCGCCGCCCGCCGCATGGCCGCCATCGTGGAGGCCAGCACCGACGCCATCTTCGGCGAGGCGCTCGACGGCACCGTCACCAGCTGGAACGCCGGCGCCGAGCGCATCTACGGCTGGACCGCGGCAGAGATCGTGGGCACCTCCATCGACTGCGTGGTGCCCCCCGAGCTGCGCGACGAGTCCGACTCGCTGCGGGCGCGCGCCGTGGCGGGCGAGCGCATCGTGGAGCACGAGACGGTGCGCCTGCGCCGCGACGGCCGGCGGCTGCGCATCTCCCTGACCGTCTCGCCGCTGGTGGACGAGCGCGGCGTGGTGGCCGGCATCGCCGCCGTGGCGCGCGACGTCACCGGCGAGCGGCAGCTTCAGGAGCAGCTGCGGCAGGCGCAGAAGATGGAGGCCGTGGGGCGGCTGGCGGGCGGCGTGGCGCACGACTTCAACAACCTGCTCACCGCCATCTCCGGCAACGCCGAGATGCTGCTGATGGACATGGCGCCCGAGGACCCGCTGCGCGCCGACGTAGAGGAGATCCGCGCCGCCGGCCGCCGCGCCGCCGCGCTCACCCGGCAGCTGCTGGCCTTCTCGCGCCGCCAGGTGCTGCAGCCCCAGGTGCTGGACCTGAACCGCCACGTCGCCGAGATGGAGCGCCTGCTCACCCGCCTCATCGGCGAGGACGTGCGGCTGCGCACCCGCCTGGACCCGTCGCTGGCCGCCGTGCGCGCCGACCCAGGCCAGCTGGAGCAGGTGGTCATGAACCTGGTGGTGAACGCCCGCGACGCCATGCCCGGCGGCGGCACGCTGGAGCTGGCCACCGCCAACCTCGCCATCGGCGAGGCGCCTCCGCCCGGCATCCCGTACTACGTGCGTGGCGGCGAGTTCGTGCGTCTCACCGTGTCCGACACGGGCACGGGGATGGACGAGACCACGCTCTCGCACCTCTTCGAGCCGTTCTTCACCACCAAGCCGCAGGGGCGCGGCACCGGGCTGGGCCTGTCCACCGTGTACGGCATCATCAAGCAGAGCGACGGCTACGTGTGGGCCGAGAGCCGGCCGGGCGGCGGCACCGTCTTCACCATCCTGCTCCCGCGCGCGAACGAGGACGCGGCGCCCGCCGTTCCCGCACCGGCGCGCGTGCAACTGCGCGGCACGGGCACGGTGCTGCTGGTGGAGGACGACCCGGCCGTGCGCGGCATGATCCACCGCGTGCTGGACCGCAGCGGCTACGTGGTCATCGAAGCCGACGACGGCGAGCAGGCGCTGCGCCTGGCCGCCGCCCACCACGGGCCCATCGACCTGATGCTCACCGACGTGGTGATGCCGGGGATGAGCGGGCGCGAGCTGGCCCGGCACCTCGCGCCGCTGCGGCCCGAGACGCGTGTGCTGTACGCCAGCGGCTACACCGACGACGCCATCGCCCACCACGGTGTGCTGGAGGCCGGCATGAACCTCATCGAGAAGCCCTTCTCGCCGGACGCCCTCATCCGCCGCGTCCAGGAGCTCATCGGCGGGGGCGAATAGCCTTCGGCAGATGAACGACGGGTCGGTCGGGGGAGATCGGTTCGGTAGATGTCGGGCGTTTCGGTAGATGTCGGACGGGTCGGTTGATGCGGCTCGGTAGATGTCGGGCGGGCCGGTGGATGCGGCTCGTAGACGTGCGGGGCAGTTCGGCGGATACGCAATCGGGAGATGCACGGCGGCCCATCCACCGCCCCGCATCTCCCGATCTCTCGTTCGCCCGAGGAGGATCTGCGTGCCGGCGCGTGCCGCGAACACGGTGCCCGTCCGAGGCGGCCCTCGCCGCGGATGCACGACGCGCGTCCGATGTGTTCTCGCCGCGGAATGGACGGGTGCGCAGGCAGCGCGGCCCTAGCGGCGTGGAACGCAAGGCACGGCGGAGGGACGCAGATCCCGGTGCGTGGCAAGCGGTTCCGGAGACGCGTCTGAAACGATGTGCGTCTTCGCATCGTAACAGGCGAAACACCGCGCGGCGCGGAGGGTAGAAGCGCGCGCGACG
Organism: Longimicrobiaceae bacterium; assembly: GCA_035696245.1. NCBI lineage: Bacteria > Pseudomonadati > Gemmatimonadota > Longimicrobiia > Longimicrobiales > Longimicrobiaceae > Longimicrobiaceae bacterium. The sequence continues at coordinate 16,305 of DASRQW010000243.1, forward strand.
GCCCCGTCCCGGGCCGGAACTCCCCCGACAAAACCAGGCTACATGACCACCTCGCGCAGCCTCCTGTGCCTGCTCGCGCTCGCCGTCGTGCCCGGCGCGGCGCGGGCGCAGGCGCCGCTCCCGCTCACGCGGGCGCCCCGGCCCACCGTGCCGGCCATCACCGCGGCCGACCTGATGAGCCGCCTCTACCCCTTCGCGGCCGACAGCATGATGGGCCGCGAGGCGGGCACCGAGAACAACCTGAAGGGCACCGCGTACATCGCCCGCGAGGCCGCGCGCATCGGGCTGGAGCCGGCAGGCGACCGTGGCACCTTCTTCCAGGACGTGCCGCTCATGAAGCGCACCCTGGTGCCCGGCCAGTCGCTCGCGGTGGACGGCGCCGCGCTGGGGCTGTGGACCGACTACCTGCCGCGCGACCAGGGCTACGGCGTGCGCACGCTGGACGGCGTGCAGGTCGTGTACGGCGGCCGGTGGGGCGACAACGCGAGCATGATCCCGGCCGAGCAGGCCGCGGGCAAGCTGGTGCTGCTGGCGGGCGCGGTGGACGCGAGCGGACAGCCCGTCCCGTCCGTCACGCGCAACCTGGTGACCGCGCGCTTCCACTCCGCCGCGGGCATCGCGTACGCCAGCATGGACATCCTCCCGCCCGCCGTGCAGGAGTACTACCGCACGCCCAGCGTGGAGATGAAGCCCGAGCAGGCGGACGCCTCGGGCAAGCCGGCGTTCCTGTACGTGACCGCCGCCACCGCGGCCCGGCTGCTGGGCACGCCGCTGGCTTCGGCGACGCCGGGCGCGGCGGGCAAGACCGTGCGCGGCGGGATCGCCTTCGCGGACGAGCCGGTGCCGGGCCGCAACGTCGTGGGCATCCTGCGCGGCAGCGACCCGCGGCTGCGCGGGCAGTTCGTGGCCGTGGGGGCGCACAACGACCACGTGGGCTTCAACCACGAGCCGGTGGACCACGACAGCCTGCGCGTGTTCAACCGCTACATGCGGCCCCACGGCGCCGATGACGAGGAGGCGGGCACCCCCTCGCCCGCCGAGTGGACGCGCATCCGCGCCTCCATCGACTCCGTGCGCAGGCTGCGCCCCGCGCGTCGCGACTCCATCTTCAACGGCGCCGACGACGACGGCTCGGGCACCGTCTCGGTCCTGGAGATCGCCGAGGCGCTGGCGAAAGGGCCCGTGCATCCCAAGCGCAGCATCGTCTTCGTCTGGCACACCGCCGAGGAGCTGGGGCTGTACGGCAGCGAGTGGTTCACCGACCACCCCACCGTGCCGCGCGACAGCATCGTGGCGCAGCTCAACATCGACATGATCGGGCGCGGCGACGCCTCGGACCTGCAGGGCGGCGGACCGCGCTACCTGCAGCTCATCGGGTCGCACCGCCTGTCCAGCGAGCTGGGCGACCTGGTGGAGGCCGTGAACCGCGGCGAGCGCGAGCCGCTGTCGTTCGACTACCAGTTCGACACCAACGGGCACCCGGCGCAGTACTACTGCCGCAGCGACCACTACAACTACGCGCGCTACGGCATCCCCATCACCTTCTTCTCCACCGGCGGGCACGAGGACTACCACCAGCTCACCGACGAGGCGCAGTACATCGACTACGACCACATGGCCCGCGTGGCCACGCTGATCCGCGACGTCACGGTGCGCGTGGCCGACCTGGACCACCGCGTCGTCGTCGACAAGCCCGTTCCCGACCGCAACAAGCCCTGCCAGCAGTAGGCGATCCGGCCGGACGCCCTCCCGCATCCGCGAGACGTCCGGCCGACGGGCGGGCCCCGATCACGATTCGCCTCCGGTATCGGACGCGGACGTGAAAGGGCCCGCTCGGCACGTCGGCCCGATTCAACAAGGCGTCGCCGTCCCCGCTGGCGTAGGTCCATCCCGCATCTCCCGAGCGGCCGGTCAGCCTTATCTCACCGGCGTTCTCTCGTGTACGCTCCCCGCGTACGGCATCGGGATTGCCCAGTAGGTACGAAGCCGCCGCCTCGTGCCGGCTCCCGCGGGCGCGCAGCCCGTCCCCACCCCACCGGACCCCATGCGGAACAACGCCCTGACCTGGGCCGCCCTAGCGCTCTTCGTCGTCTCCTTCGGCGGGCAGGTCGCCACCGGCGAGCGCGTCTACAACCAGGACCAGACCAGCCATCACCAGCCCACCGTGACCCTGGCCGGATATCTCACCACCGGGCACTTCGTGGAGGCCACGTTCGAGAACTGGGAGTCCGAGTTCCTGCAGATGGGCACCTACGTCTTCCTCACCGTCTTCCTCGTCCAGCGCGGCTCGTCAGAGTCCAAGAAGCCGGAGGACGAGGAGGGCGCGGACGAGCAGGAGATCGACGAGGATCCGCGCCTGCACCGTAACGACCCTGGCGCGCCATGGCCGGTGCGCCGCGGGGGGCTGGTGCTCAAGGTGTACGAGAACTCGCTCGCGCTCGCCTTCCTGGCGCTCTTCACCCTCTCGTTCCTGCTCCACGCCGCGGGTGGCGCCAAGGAGTACAGCGCGGAGCAGATCGCGCACGGCGACGCGCCGGTCACGCTGCTGGGCTACCTCTGCACCTCGCAGTTCTGGTTCGAGTCGTTCCAGAACTGGCAGAGCGAGTTCCTCTCCGTCATCGCCATCGTGGTGCTCTCCATCTTCCTGCGCCAGAAGGGCTCGCCCGAGTCCAAGCCGGTGCACGCCCCCCACCGCTCCACCGGAAGCGGCTGACCGCATCGGTCGACGGCGGGTGGCCGATGCTGTGCGGACGACGCTGGGGCCTGGTGTCGCCCGGGGATCTCGGGGGATGCGCGGCTCCCTCCGCGTTTCGGGAGATGCGGGGCGGCCGCGGGTTTCGATCACCGTCGCGGGAAGCGAAGTCCCGCCTGGCCGCGGAAGTCTGCCTCCGACGATGTTCCTGCTCGGCCGATTCCAACCTTTTCGCCGCGAGGCACGTCCTACGCTCGTGCGGCTGGCGCGCCGAGTGCGCGATCGGGCGGCCGGCCAGCGGGCGTGATTCACGCGGTTCATCTCATCCCACGGATATGGAGGCACGGCGATGCGCGTTCGGATGCTCTTCACGGCGGCGCTGCCGCTGGCGGCTTTGGCGGTGACGGCGGTTGGCGCCGCCGCGCAGGACAACGGGCAGCAATCCAGCTCGGCGGACTGGGTCGCCCGGTGCCAGCGCGGCGACTCAGGCTGGGGCAACAACCGCGGCTCGGTGCACTGCGAGGTGCGCGAGGCGCGGCTGGCGGCCACGGGCGGCACGATCTCGGTAGATGCGCGGGAGAACGGCGGGGTGTCGGTGCGCGGCTGGGACCGCAACGAGGTGCTGGTGCAGGAGCGCATCCAGACCCGCGGCACGTCCGACGCGGACGCCCGCGCCATCGCGCAGCAGATCCGCGTGGAGACGGGCGGCTCGCGCGTGCACGCCACCGGCCCGCGCACCGACCGCAACCGCCAGTGGTCCGTGAGCTACGAGGTGTTCGTGCCGCGCCGCTCCAACCTGGCGCTGGTCACCACCAACGGCCCCATCGCCCTGCGCGACGTGAGCGGCGACGTGCGCATGGACGCCACCAACGGCCCGATGACGGTGAGCGGCGTGTCGGGCAACGTGCGCGGCCGCACCACCAACGGCCCCCTGCGCGTGGAGCTCTCGGGCGCGCGGTGGAGCGGGAGCGGGCTGGACCTGGAGACCACGAACGGGCCGGTGACGCTCAGCATGCCGCCGCGCTTCGCCGCGCACCTGGAGGCGGGGACGACTAACGGTCCGATGCGCGTGGACTTTTCCGTGACGGTGCAGGGCCGTATCAACAGCCGCATCTCCAGCGACATCAACGGCGGCGGCCCCACCATCCGCGTGGTCACCACCAACGGCCCCGTCTCCATCCGCACCGCCGGCGCCGCCGGGACGATGTAGACCCCGTTCAAGCAGCACGAACACGAAAGAGGTCCGGCCACCGCGGCCGGACCTCTTTTCGTCGTCATACTGCCAGCGGGATCACACGGATGACGCAGGCAAGTAGGTGAACGTTCAGCACGAAGAGCGAACGTGCCGCGAGCCCCGGGGCCGCGGCACGTCGTGCGTTTTCTGGAGATGTGGGAAGGGGCGCGGCTACCGCAGCCGGATCGTGAGCAGCCGGAAGTCCGGCGCGAAGATCCAGACCTGGTCCCACAACTCCTCGTTGTTCAGCGAGATGCGCCCGTCAGCGTGACGAACGACGGGCGGAGCGTTCGGCTCGTACTGCACGACGGCAAAGTAGAATCCGTCCGCCTCGTAGAAGCTCCACGTGTGCCGGTGCCCGGTGTCGGGATGGACGTGAGTGGCGAGCCTGGCACACGCGGCCTCGTCGCTTCTGCCTTCCAGCGGCCGGAGCCTGATCGCGCGAACGCTGGCCATCCCGTTAGCCGAACGTGCCGGCGCGAGTCGCGCATCCGCCAGAACGCCCGCCACCTGCTCCCGCGCATGCGCGACGGGCGCCGGACACCCGCTCTGCGCAGCCGCCGGAGGGGTGCACGCAAGCGAAGCATGCAGGAAAACGAAGCCCACCAACGCGAATCGCATCCTCGCTCCAGCATCAGATGGTTGAGCGTCACCAATGCGGGTGGAATGGTCGCACGACCGGACACCGTTGCGTTGACTGGCCCGGAGAACGTCCATGGCAGGCTAACGGCAGGTGCTTGCGGCCGCAATGTTTGCCCTCTCGGTGCCCTCGATCTGCCAAGGAGGATCGGCTGTGCACTTGGCCAATGTTCCCACCTCACGAGCTTCTCCGGAAGCTGTCAGTCCAGGTTCGTTCCCTCCGACTGTTAACCAACGTTCTGGCCGCGATGCACTCTCGGACGCAGCCCGCGAAGGCTGGTTTCGTGCCGTTGTAGCCGCGGCTTCAGCCGCTAGGCGTCACGCGTCCGGCCTACGGTAGATGCCGTTCCCGTAGCCACTTGCCACGCGGAAACGCTGACCGGATGCGATGAATCGCACCCCTACGCCCGGACACTTCTCGCGGTCCGGAAGCGCTCACCCCTCCGGCTCCGTGCCCGCGGCCTCCGCTGCGAGGAGGGCGGCGATCTCGTCGTCTGTCAGGGCGTCGAGGTCGTCCATCATGGCGGCGAGGGCGGCAAGCTCGGCGTCGCGGAGGAACTGCGCGAGCGCGGCGATCGTGGGGCCCTCGAAGAAGGTGCGCAGCGGTACGGGAATGTCGTGCGCCTGCTGGATGCGGGCGACGACCTGCGTGGCGAGCAGCGAGTGCCCGCCGAGCGCAAAGAAGTTGTCCTCCACGCCCACGCGCTCCACCCTCAGCACCTCCGCCCAAATCGCCGCCAGCGACTCTTCCGTCTCGTCGCGCGGGGCGACGTAGTCCGCTTCGCCGCCGGTGGCCTCAGGGGCGGGGAGGGCGCGGCGGTCGACCTTGCCGTTGGCGGTGACGGGCATCGCGTCCAGCAGCACGAACGCGGCGGGGACCATGTAGTCCGGAAGCTGCTCGCCCATGTGCCGCCGCAGCTCGGCGGCCGTGGGGGGCTCGCCTGCAGCGACGACGTAGCCGACGAGGACGGTGCGGCCCGCGGCGGTCTCGCGCAGCGCGGCGGCGGCGTCGCGCACGGACGGGTGGCGCGCGAGGGCGGCTTCCACCTCGCCCAGCTCCACGCGGAAGCCGCGGACCTTCACCTGCGCGTCGGCGCGGCCCAGCATCTCCACCTCGCCGTTGGGCAGGTAGCGGCCCAGGTCGCCCGTGCGGTAGATGCGGTCGCCGGGAAGCTCGCTGAGCGGATTGGGCGCGAACTTCGCCGCCGTCAGCTCGGGGTCGCCCAGGTAGCCGCGGGCCAGGTACGGCGTGCGGATGGCGACCTCGCCCGTCTCGCCGATGCCGGCCAGCGCGCCGGACGGGGTGAGGAGGAGAAGCTGCACGCCGTCGATGCCGCGGCCCACGGGCAGCACCTCGCGCTCGGGGGACGGCGCAACCTGATGCCACGCCATGGCCTGCGGAGTCTCGGTGGCGCCGTAGAAGTTGATGCAGCGCGCGCCGGGCGCCATCTCCCGAATCCGGGCCGCATCCCGCCGCGACAGCATCTCGCCGCCGAAGAAGGCGAGGCGGAGATGCGGAAGCGTGGGCAGCCCCGCATCTCCCGAAGCCGACGCGAGGAGCTGGCCCATCGCCGGGGTGAGGTGCGCGACGGTGACGGCTTCGCGCGCCATCCACGCGGCGAGCCAGCCGGGCTCGGCCATGCGGTCGGGATCGGGGATGCAGGACGTGCCGCCGGCCACCAGCGGCGCGAAGACGTCGCGCAGCAGCGGGTCGTGCGACAGGCCGCCCAGCATGCTCACGCAGTCGTCCGCGCCGAACGCGAACGTGTCGCGGTGCCAGGCGAAGAAGTGCGACAGCGGCCCGTGCGTGCCCATTACCGCCTTGGCCGCGCCCGTGGTGCCGGACGTGAAGGCGAGGTACGCGAGCGTGTCCGGGTCGACATCGATCATCGGCGCATCGGCGGGATACCCGGCGAGGAGCAGCGAGTCGGGGTGCGCATCGTCCATCGACAGCGTGACGCGGCATGCGGGCGCGAGCGCATCCACCGTCTGCTGTAGCGTTTCGGGGATCTCCCCCGCGGCTTCGATGGTGATCCAGCCGCGCGGCTGGGCCATGGATGCGCGCTCGGCCAGGCGCGCGGCGGGGTAGGCGGGATCGAGGATGACGAACGCCGCACCTGCCTTGAGGATGCCGAGCAGGGCCCACGTGAGCGCCGCCGAGCGGTGCGCGTACACGGCGACCACGTCGCCCGCGCCGATGCCGCTTTCGGCGAGATGGCGCGCGAGCCGATTGGTGCGCATCTCCAGCTCCGCGTACGTCCACTCGCCCTCGCGGTCGCGCACGGAGACGCGGTCCGCGAACGTGCGCGCGGAGGCGGAGACCATTTCGTGGACGGCGCCGTTCCAGACGGGCTCGATGGGTGCCGTCGGGTCCGGCAGCACCTCGCGCGCATCCGGCGTGACGAGCGAAAGGGTGGCGGCGGGCGCGGCCGGGTCGCGCACGGCCTGCTCCAGCACGGAGCGGAGCTGGCCCAGCATCTCCCGCATGCGCGCGGCGTCGAACAGGTCGGCGTTGTAGATGAGCTCGATGCCCACGCCGGACGGGTTGCGGTCCACGTACAGCGTCATGTCGAACTTGCTGTCCAGCCCCTCGGGCGGCGGCATCTGCTCGGCGTGGAGCGCGGGCGTGCCGCCCCCGCCGCCCAGCCGGCCGAAGTTGGTCATGTTGAACATGACCTGGAAGAGCGGCGTGTGGCTGAGGCTGCGCGGCGGCTTCTCCTCTTCCAGCACGCGCTCGAACGGCACGTCCTGGTGGCCGTACGCGCCCAGCGTGGTCTCGCGCACGCGGGCCAGCAGCGCGCGGAAGTCCGGGTCGCCGCTCAGGTCCGTGCGCAGTGCCAGGGTGTTGAGGAAGAGGCCGACGAGGCCCTCCAGCTCCGGCCGCGTGCGCCCGGCGATGGGCGTGCCGACGGTCACGTCCGCCTGACCGGTGTAGCGCGACAGCAGGAGCTTGAACGCGGCGAGCAGCACCATGAACAGCGTGGCGCCCTCGCGACGGGCCAGCGCGTCCAGCGCGTCGGCCAGCTCCGCGGGCAGGCGGAACCTCTCCAGCCCGCCGCGGTGCGTCTGCACGGCGGGGCGGGGGCGGTCGGTGGGCAGGTCCAGGGGCGCCGGCAGCGTGGCGAAGCGGTCGCGCCAGTAGCCGAGCTGCGTCTCCAGCACCTCGCCGGTGAGCCAGGCACGCTGGGCGACGGCGAAGTCCGCGTACTGCACCGGCAGCGGCGCGAGCGGAGATGCCCGGCCGTCGCGGAAGGCGGCGTAGAGTGCGTCCAGATCGGTCATCAGCACGCCGGTGCTCCACCCGTCGCTCACGGCGTGGTGCACGTTCAGCAGCAGCGCGTGCTCGTCTTCCGTTAAGCGGATGAGGCGGGCGCGGAAGAGCGGGCCGCTCGCGAGGTCGAACGGCGCGCGCACGTCCTCGGCGGTGAGGCGGTCCAGCTCGCGGCGGCGCTCGGTTTCGGGGAGATGCGCGAGGTCGAGGACCGGCAACGCGGCGGGGCCCGCCGGGGAGATGCGCTGCACGGGCTTGCCGCCGACCTGCGGGAAGCTGGTGCGCAGCGACTCGTGGCGCTGCACGACCCCGCCGAGCGCGCGCTCCAGGGCGGCGGCATCGAGCGGGCCGTGGATGAGCAGCGGCGCGGGCATGTTGAACGTCGCGGTGCCCGGCTCCATCTGGTCCAGGAACCACATCCGCTCCTGCGCGAACGAGAGCGGGATCTCGCCGTCGCGGGGCGCGGGGGTGACCGGCGGCATCGCCGCAGGCGCGGTGTCGGCGCGGGCGGCTTCGACCTTGGCGGCGAGGCCGGCCACGGTGGGCGCCTCGAACAGCGCGCGCAGCGGAAGCTGGCTGCCGAACGCGTTGCGGATGCGCGTCACGACCTGCGTGGCGAGCAGCGAGTGGCCGCCCATCTCGAAGAAGTTGTCGTGCACGCCGATGCGCTCCACGCCTAGAACCTCGCTCCACACGCCCGCCACTACCTCCTCCGCAGCGTTGCGCGGCGCGACGTACGACTCCGCATCCGCCGAAAGCTCGGGCGCGGGGAGGGCGCGGCGGTTCACCTTGCCGTTCGGTGTGAGCGGCAGCGCGTCCAGCGTCACGAACGCGCTCGGCACCATGTACTCCGGCAGCGATGCCGTGAGATGTGCACGCAGCACCGCCGCATCCACATCTACCGATTCGGTAGATGCGACCACGTACGCCACGAGCCGCTTGTTGCCTGGCACGTCCTCCCCCGCGATCACCGTCACGTCGCGCACGGACGCGTGCGACGACAGCGCCGCCTCGATCTCGCCCAGCTCGATGCGGAAGCCGCGGATCTTCACCTGCTCGTCCAACCGCCCAACGAACTCGATGGCTCCGGACGCGTTCCACCGGACCGCATCTCCCGTCTTGTACAGCCGCTGGCCTCCGATGAACGGATTCGGGACGAACCGCTCCGCCGTCAGCCCCGCACGGCCCAGATAGCCGCGCGCCAGACCGTCGCCGCCGATGTACAGCTCGCCCGTCACGCCCACCGGCACCGGCTGCATCTCGCGGTCGAGCACGTACGTCGTCGTGTTCGACAGTGGCGCGCCGATCGGAACCGTCCCCGCGTCTTCATCTACCGCATCGACCTGATGCCACGTCGCGAACGTCGTGCTCTCCGTCGGACCGTAGACGTGCAGCAGACGCGTCGGTCCGCCCGCATGCAGCACCGCGCGCACGGCGGACGGATCGACCGCCTCGCCGCCGAACAGCACGTTATCGAGCGATGAGAAGCCGTCCGGAATCTCCCGTGCGATCTGGTTGAACAGCGCGGTGGTCAGGAACATCGTCCCGATCCGCATCTCCCGAAGCGCCATCACGAACCGCTCCGGAGACAGCGTCACGTCGCGGTCGATGCCGATGAGCGAGGCGCCGTTGAGCAGCGCGCCCCAGACCTCGAAGGTCGCAGCGTCGAACGAGGCGTTGGAGACCTGCGCGACACGATCATCCGAGATGAGCTGGACGTAGTTGCTCTCGCGGACCAGGCGCACGACGGCTTGGTGCGGGATGCCGATCCCCTTCGGCTTGCCCGTGGAGCCGGACGTGTAGACGACGTATGCCAGCGATTCGGGGAAGACGGAGATTTCGGGAGATGCGGGGCTCTCCGCCGCGATCCGCTCGGCATCTCCAGACAGCGAGATGATGGTGCCAGTGAAAGATGCGAGGGCTTCCGGGAGCGCATCTTCCACGAGGAGCACGCCGATCTGCGAATCGTCCAGCATGAAGGCGAGACGATCAGCCGGGTAGCTCGGGTCGAGCGGGACGTACGCGGCGCCGGTCTTGAGGATCGCGAGCAGCGTGACGACGAACTCCGCCGAGCGCTCCATCGACACGCCGACGCGGCTTTCGATGCCGACGCCGAGCGAGCGGAGGTGGGTCGCGAGGCGGCTGGAGAGCGCGTCCAGCTCGGCGTACGAGAGATGCGATGCGCCGAACTCGATGGCGAGCGCGTCAGGCGTCGCGGCGGCCTGGGCGGCGAAGAGCGCGTGGATGGATGCGGCGCGCGGGTAATCCGTCGCGGTCGCGTTCCAATCTTCCAGCACGCGCGTCCGCTCATCGCCCGCGAGCAGGGAGACGCGCGAGAGCGGCGCGTCCGCGTCTTCGGTGACGGCTGCGAGGACAGTGGCGAAGTGGCCAGCGATGCGCTCCGCCGTGGCGGCGTCGAAGAGATCCGAGGCGTATTCCAGCGCGCCCACGACCTCGCCGCCGTGGTCCATCAGCGCGAGGGTGAGGTCGAACTTGGCGGTGCCCAGCGTGGCGGTGTCGCCGCTCACGGCGAGCCCTTCGGCCGCCTCGGCGCCGCGGATGGCGACGTCCTGGTACGAGAACATCACCTGGAACACCGGCGAGTGCGACAGATCGCGCGGCACCTTCAGCTCCTCCACCAGCTTCTCGAACGGGAGGTCCTGGTGGGCGTACGCGCCCAGCGTGGCCTCGCGCACGCGGCCCAGCACCTCACGGAACGACGGGTCGCCGCCCACGTCGGTGCGCAGCGCCAGCGTGTTCGCGAAGTAGCCGATCAGCGGCTCGGTCTCGCCGCGCGTGCGGTTGGCGATGGGCGTGCCGACGACGACGTCGTCCTGGCCGGACAGCTTAGCGAGCATCACCTGCCACGCGGCCATCATCGCCATGAACGGCGTGGCGTCGCTCGCGCGGGCCACGGCGCGCATCCGCTCGCCCAGCTCGCGCGGAAGGGCGAAGACGTGCTCGCCGCCGCGGAAGCTCTGCACCGCGGGGCGCGGGTGGTCGGTGGGAAGCTCCAGCACGGCGGGCGCGCCGGCCAGCCGCTCGCGCCAGTAGCCGAGCTGACGCTCCAGCTCGCCGCCGGCCAGCCACGCGCGCTGCCACACGGCGTAGTCGGCGTACTGCACCGCCAGCTCCGGCAGCGGCGACGGAAGTCCTTCCGAGAACGCGGCATACAGCGCGAACAGCTCGCGCGAGAAGACGTCCATGCTCCAGCCGTCGCTCACCGCGTGGTGCATGGCGACGAGCAGCACGTGCTCGTCGTCGGCGAGGCGGAGCAGGCGGGCGCGGAAGAGCGGGCCCGCGGCCAGATCGAACGGCGTGCGCGCGTCGGCCTCGGCGAGGCGCGCGGCTTCGGCGTCGCGCGACGAGGGTTCCAGCGTGGAGAGGTCTTCCACGTGCAGCGTGAAGCCGTCCGCGGGGGCGAAGAGCTGCACGGGACGGTCACCGTCGGAGTGGAAGCGGACGCGCAGCACCTCGTGGCGGCGCACGATCTCGCCCAGCGCACGCTCCAGCGCGCGGACGTGCAGATCGCCGCCCAGCCGGAGCGCGGTGGGCATGTTGTACGCGACGCTGCCGGGCTGCATCTGGTCGATGAACCACAGCCGCTCCTGCGCGAACGAGAGCGGCACCGGCCCGTCGCGCGACACGGGCACCAGCGGCGGCACTGCGGCGCCCGCGGCTTCGCGCATCTCCGCTTCGATGCGCGCGGCGAGGCCGGCCAGCGTGGGCGCCTCGAACAGCGCGCGCAGCGGCACCTCTGCCGCAAAGGCGTCGCGGATGCGCGAGATGACGCGCGTGGCGAGCAGCGAATGCCCACCCAGCTCGAAGAAGCTGTCGCTCGCGCCCACTCGTTCCACACCCAGCACGTCGCTCCAGATGCTCGCGAGCACCCGCTCGGCCGGCGTGCGCGGCGCCACGTACGCGT
>DASRQW010000244.1 GCA_035696245.1 Longimicrobiaceae bacterium
CGTGTCGGTAGAGACGTTCGAGACGGCCGTGGTCCCGCGCGCGACGCGCGGCACGGTGCGGGCGCACGACGCGACCGGCTCGTCGGTCACGTGCCCGCAGACCAGCTACACGTGCGGCGCGCTGCCGTTCGCAGGCGACGACGACATCTCGCGTCCCTGCTGCGTCTGACCCGAACGGCGGAAGAGAAACGAGATGCGGGGCGCTCCGGTCTTCCGGGACGCCCCGCATCTTTCGTATCCGCTTCGTCGTCTCATCTTCCCAAGGCACGGGGGATGGACGGCCGCGCATGGGCCGCCCCGCATCTCCCGCAACCGCGGTCAGCCGCCGACGGGTGCCACCACGCCGCCGCTCTCCAGCTCCACGATGCGGTTGCGGAGGGTGCCCTCCAGCTCGCCCAGCAGCGCGATGGCGGCACGCAGCGCCTCGACCTGCGTCTCCACGTCTTCGCGGCGGCCCACCTCCTTGAGCGTCCGCGTGAGGTGCACCAGCTGCGGGTACAGCGCCGGGCCCGTCTTGTCGCGCCACTCGTCCGCATAGGCGAAGTGGCCCCACTCGTCGTCGCCGGTCTGCACCAGAACGTCGCCGGTGCGCGTGCACTGGACGTACTCCCTGCCGTCCACGCCGACGCCCAGGCGCGTGAACTTCTCCGGCAGTCCGTGGTGCTTCATCCGCCCTCCAGGTTACGGGTCTCACGCGGGGCGCCCCGGCCGCGGCGGCCCTCTTCCGCATGTTACCCGGCCGCGGCCCCGCGCGCCAGACGCTACGCCGCCCGCATGCGCGACGTGCCGTCTCCCGCAACCTGGACGGACGCCGGCACCTCGGGCGATGGGGCCGCGCCTGCCCGGCCCGCCACCACCGGCACGGCGGCTACGGGCACGACGGCAGATGTGGATTCGGGCGGCGCGGAGCCGGCGGACGCTGCCTCCGCCGACGGCGAACCCGCGGATGGAGAATCGGCCGATGGGGAATCGGCAGGTCGGGAATCGGCGGAAGGCGCGTCTGGAGATGGCGGGGCGGCGAGCAGCGCGCGGGCGCGGCGGGCGAGGTGCGCGGCGCCCAGCGACTCGAAGGTCTCGGCGGCCACGCGGAAGTCGTCCTGTCCCGCGTCGCGCTCGCCCAGGCGGCACAGCACGATGCCGCGCTCCAGCCGCACCTCGGCGTCCACCAGCGCCACGCCGTGGATGGCGCTGCGGGCGGCGGCGCGGTCCAGCAGCGCGTGCGCCTCGGCCAGCTCGCCGCGCCGCGCGGCGATCATCCCCCGCAGCCGGAACACCTCGGCGTGGCCGTACTCGCTGCCGCACGCGTCGAAGCGCACCGCCGCCTGCCGCGCCACCTGCTCGGCCACGCCGGGCTCGCCGCGGCGCAGCGCCAGGCCCGCGCGCTCCAGGATGGCGAAGCCGAACGCCGAGTGGTCGCCCAGCGACTGCGCGTGCGTGGCGGCGGCGGCGAACAGCGCGTCGGCCTCGGCCCAGCGCTCCAGGTCGCGGTGCGCGATGCCCAGGTTGTGGCAGACCTGCGCCTGCCCGGCCACGTCGCCCGCGGTGTCGTACGCGGCGAGCGCCGCGTGGTAGTGCTCCAGGGCCCGCGCCGCGTCGCCCTGCAGCGTGTGCACCGAGCCCAGGTTGTTGGCGATGCGCGCCGCCATCTCGCTCGCGCCCGCCGCGTGCGCCAGCCCCAGCGCGTCGCGGAACCACGCCTGTGCGCTCGCCGGGTCGCCGCCGTGGAAGTGGACGATGCCGATCAGGTTCGTGGCCTTGAGGATGCCCGCGTCGTCGCCCGCCAGGTGGAACGCCGAGAGCGCCCGCCGCGCCGCGTCGAACGCGGTGGCGCGGTCGCTCAGGCGCGAGCACGCCTCGGCCAGCAGGTACAGCGCCCACGGGCACTCGTCCACGCCGCCGCCGGCGGCGAGCAGGACGTACTTGGCCTCCTGCCAGCGCCCGGCGCGCGCCAGGCCGCGCGCCCGCTCCAGCCACTCGGGCATGGCGGCCGCGGCGAACACCTCAGTACCCCACGGCGAACTGCGTGAAGCCCGGCACCGGCGCGCTCACCGTGCGCAGCCACGAGTCGTCCGCACCCTCCAGCGCGCGCCACGGCTCGCCCGCGTCCTGGCTCCACACCCGCAGCGTCTCGTGGTACGGCGGCGGGTCGGCCCAGCGGTACGAGAAGGTGATCCGCGGCTGCGCGGCAGGGTTGAAGACCAGCCCGCTGGGCTCCATGGCCACCGCGAACCGGTCGCCGTCCACCCGCCGCATGGTGATGCGCACCTTCTCGCCGTTGCGTACCGGGCGCCCGCCCAGCGTGGCGCCGCGCAGGGCGTCGGGGCCCGCGACGAAGGCCGCGAGGGGCGTCCCGTCCGCGAAGCCGATCACCACGACCCCAGGACGGCCGGCGACCGCGTCGAACGAGGCGCTGTCGGTGCCGAAGCGGGGGGCGCCGGGCGCACGGTGCACCACGCGCGGCAGCGGGGAGTGCCCGGGCCGTGCGTCGTACGCTGCCGCCTGCGGCGAGGTGAGGGACGCCGAACGGTCGCCGCCGCACGCGCCTGCCATCACGGCGAGCAGCAGCGTTGCGGCGAGCGGGGAGATGCGCTTCATGGGGCCTGCTCCGCGGGTGGGGCGGTACGTGACGTGGCCGGCGGGACCGGCGCTTCAGGGCACCGCCAGGGATGCGGTGCCACTCCGCTGCAACGCGAGAATGCCGCCGCCGCGTCCACATACGCCAACCCGTTATGGATGCATAGCTTACCTGGACAAAATGGCTCCCATATGGTTTGCGTGGATGTAAAAAGGCCGGACGGGATGATCTCCGTCCGGCCTGGAAAGCCGTTGCCGCAGCTGAGGTTCGGAAGAAGCGACCAGAAATTTTACATCTCCGCCACCCGCGGCCGGGAACTGTACCGTCCGCATTTACCGACGGGAACGCGGATGTCCGGAGATGCGCATCCGTCGCTGATCGGCCGATGCTCCACCGGTGCGCCTCATCCCAGCCGGCCCGGGCGATGCGGCGGATGCGCGGCGGGCAATCTACCGGACGTGCTTGTACATCAGGTCGATGAGCTCGTCGTACATCGCCTCGGCCTCGGGCTCGCCGGACAGGATGGCGTTGGTCGCGCAGTGGCGGAGGTGGTTGCGCATCAGCTCGCGGCCGGTGCTGCGCAGCGCCTCGTGCACGGACGCGATCTGCGTCATGATGTCCGCGCAGTACCGGTCTTCTTCCACCATGCGCTGCAACCCGCGGATCTGCCCCTCGATGCGCCGCAGCCGCTTCAGGTTGCGCTCCTTCATCTCGGGATCGACCGCCACCGCTTTGCGGCCCTCGCCATCCATCGCGGACTCGCCGTCCACGAGGTCCGCCGCATCCGTCTCCACCGCCACGCCCGCCGTCGTTTCCACGCTCATCGAATTCGCTCCGTGTCGCTCGCCGCATCGAAATTGTGGTCGATCGCCAATCCACCCGAACAGTCTAGCATACCCTCTCCCCCTATGGTAGTGCGGCCGCGGAGGGAGATGCGGAGCGGCGTCCGCAACCGGCTGACACGAACGAGGGGGACGCGATGCGCTCGCGTCCCCCTCGTTCGCTGCACGGCCGATCTGTCCCGTGCTGCCGCGGCTACGCGACGACGGCGTCTTCTTCGAGGAGCGCGGAGAGGCGCTCCAGGTGCTGCGGCGTGCAGTAGAGGCGTATCTCGCCGCGCTCAGTGCGGCGCACGCGCGGACGGGTGAAGCACACCACCCGCCGATCCGAGCAGAGGCGGTCCAGCGCGCGGGCGGCGCGGGGCACGTCGGTCTGGCTGCCGCCGGGACCCTCGTACGTCCACCCGAAGTGCTGCGCCACCTCCTCGGCCGATATGGCGTCGTGGACGGTGGGGTTGAATGCGTCGTCGTCCAGGTTCTCGATCACCAGCTCGCGGTCGCGCAGGAAGCGCAGCGCTGCCTCGCAGTCCGCCGAGCATTCCGCGTCGCACGGGGCGGGCAGCGCGTGCACGCTCTCCAGCTCGCAGCACTCGCCGCTCACGGGGCGGCCGGCGTCGCCCGCGTGCCAGCGGGCCTTCGCCGCGCGCTCGGCCGTCTCGGGGTC
>DASRQW010000245.1 GCA_035696245.1 Longimicrobiaceae bacterium
CCCGCCGGAGAGCTCGCTGGGCTGGTGGTCCAGCCGGTCGCCCAGGCCCACGCGGGCGAGGGCGCCGGCGGCAAGGGCCCGGGTGTCGCGCTTCTTGCCCGTCCGGTCGTACAGCAGCGGAAGCTCCACGTTGTCGACCGCGCTGGTGCGCGCCAGCAGGTTGAAGCCCTGGAAGACGAAGCCCAGCTTCTGGTTGCGCAGGTCGGCCAGGGCGTTCTTTCCCAGCCCGTCCACGCGCACCCCGTCCAGCCAGTAGGCCCCCTCGCTGGGCACGTCCAGGCAGCCCAGCACGTTCATCAGCGTGGACTTGCCGGAGCCGGAGGAGCCCATCACCGCGATCATCTCGCCCGGCCGGACGGTCAGGTCGATGCCGCGCAGCGCGAACACCTCGTTCTCGCCCATGCGGTAGACCTTCTTCACGCCCTCGATCCGGATGACGTCCTTCTCGCTCATCGCCTCCTCCGTTCTCATCAGAAGCCTCCCGGAGGGCCGCCGGCGCCGCCTGTGCGCCGGCTGCTGGGAGCCAGCGGGTTGGACGAGGCCGTGGAGCCCGCCTTCGCCTGCGTGTCGTTCGTGCCCACGATGATCTTGGTCCCGGCGCTCAGGCCGGTGCCCTCCACCTGCGTGCGCTGGCCGTCGCTCAGGCCGGTCTTC
The DNA here is from genome assembly GCA_035696245.1 of Longimicrobiaceae bacterium. Classification (NCBI taxonomy): domain Bacteria; kingdom Pseudomonadati; phylum Gemmatimonadota; class Longimicrobiia; order Longimicrobiales; family Longimicrobiaceae; species Longimicrobiaceae bacterium. Next base: position 655 of record DASRQW010000245.1, read on the forward strand.
ACGCGCAGCGCCTGGGGCTTCCCGTCCGTCCCCACCATCCACAGCGTGCCGCCCTTGCCGCGCCCGGTGCGACCCGCCGCCCCGGCGCCCGTCCGGGCCCCGGTGCGCGCCGCGCCCGTCCCGGCCGATGCCGCGCCCTGCCGCTTCGCCGCCGCCGAGTCCGCCGTGGCGGGCCGGAAGCGAAGTGCCGCGTTGGGCACCACCAGAACCTGGCTGGCCGAACCCGTCTGGAAGTCCACCGTGGCCGTCATGCCCGGCAGCAGCTTGCCCGTGGGGTTCGGGACGGAGACGACCGCGGTGTAGCTCACCACGTTGTCGGCCGTCTTGCTCTGCAGGCGGACCTGCTTGACGGCGCCGGTGAAGGTGTCGTTCGGGTACGACTGCACGGTGAAGTGCACCGGCTGGCCTTCCTTGATGCTCCCGATGTCGCTCTCATCCACGCTCGCCAGGATCTCCATCTGCGAGAGGTCGTTGGCGATCAGGAAGAGCTGCGGCGCCGAGAGGCTGGCGGCCACCGTCTGCCCCACGTCCACGTTGCGCTCCACCACGATGCCGTCGATGGGGGCGTAGATGGCGGTGTAGCTCAGGTTCTGCCGCGCCCGGTCCAGCGCCACGCGGGCCGACTTCACGTTGGCCTGCTGCACCGAGAAGTTCGACTGGATGGTGCCGAACTCGCTGGCGGTGATGACCTGCCGGTCGTAGAGCTGCTTGTTGCGCTCCCACTCGCTCTGCGCCTGGGCCAGCTGGGCCTGCGCCCTCTCCACGCCGGCCTGGGCGTCCTGCACGGCCTGCTGCTGGAGCGTGGGGTCGATGCGGGCCAGCAGCTGCCCCTTCTTCACGCGCTGGTTGAAGTCCGCGTAGATGGCCGATACCTGGCCCGACACCTGGGTGCCCACCTGCACGGTGGTCACCGCGCCCAGCGTTCCCGTGGCCGAGACCGTCTGCTCCAGGCTGCCGACCTCCACCGCGGTCACGCGGTACGACGGCGCCTCGTTGGCGTCTGCCCGGGTGTAGAGCCACCCCGTGCCGGCGCCCAGCGCGAGCACGGCGGCCACTGCGGTGTTTCGGATCTTGCTCATCGTGTTTCTCCTGGTGTTCGCGCGGCGCGTTCGGCTCCGCCATGGGAGCGTCGGCCGGGCGTCCGCGCCTGCCGACCATCGAATGTACCCTGTTTTTCCAAGCAGATACGCCGTTTTTCACGAGATGCACCCTGGCGTTACGAACTGCACCGTGAGCGCATCGAACGGTGTGTCGGACTTCCGAGAGGCCGGAAGATGAACGTCCGCCGAACCCGTCTGATGGGGTCGGCGGACGTCGTTTCGGGCGATGCAGACCGGCTTCGGGAGATGCGATCAGCTTCCGGCGGAGCCCGTCGCGGCGACGTCGAAGCCGTACTTCGCGGGCTCCTTGGCGATGCGCGCGGCGGCGATCATCTTCGGCACGTAGTCGCGCGTCTCGGCGGGGAGCTTCTCGGAGATGCGGTAGTAGTCCTCGTCCGTGCCGCGCTCGTGGCCGGTGACCTCCATCATCACCTTCGCCACGCGTCCCTCGCCCGTGTTGTACGCCGCGGCGGCCAGGTACCAAGAGCCGAAGCGGTCGTGCAGGTCCGTCAGGTAGCGCAGCGCCGCGTCGGTCTCCTTCGCCGGGTCGTTGCGCTCGTCGACCTTGCCGTCCACCTTCAGGCCGTATCGCTCGGCCGTGCCCTCGATGAACTGCCACAGCCCGCTCGCCTTGGCCGACGAGTACGCCTTGGGGTTGCCTCCGGACTCGATCAGCGCCAGGTACAGCAGGTCCTGCGGCATCCCGCGGGCGGCCAGCTTCGCCGAGATCATCGGCTGGAAGTCCGCCATGTGGTCCAGGTACGTCGCGAAGTCGTCGCGGAAGCCGGTCGTGAACTTGCCGACCCACATGTCCACCCGCGGATGGTTCAGGTCCGGCAGGTCCCACGTCACGTCTGCGGATGCGGTTTTCTCGGCCGACGCGTTGCCATCCACCGACAGGACGGCGGGCGTGCTGGGGAGAAGGTGCGCGATCACGGTGGACGGCGTGTCCCCCGCGGGCTTCGGATGGTGGGCGCGATCCACACCGGCGGTGACGCCGAGGGCGAGCACCAGGCCCGCCATCCCCAGCTTTCCTGCGTTGCCGCGCTTGTCCATCCACTGTCGAACCGTGTCTGTTCGCATGGCTGTATCTCCTGCTCGGGCCGGCCGCGGGCCTTCATCGTCCGCGGCATCTCCTTTGGCGTGGATTCGTTCGTCGTCTGTCACCCGCACCGGGCGGGCGGATGTGCTCGAGCATTGTAAACGGTTGGAGCGCGCGGATGTACCGCCTGGCGCACGAGCGGCACCGGCGCGTTACGAACGGCACGCCCGCTGGCACGACCGTCGCGAGGGGAGAACCGCATGACCGATCACGACGCGCCCGGCGAGCGGCGCCCGGAACCCGCGGGCAGCACGCGCACCTCGTTCCCGCTCACGCGCAACGAGCTGCTGCTGATCCTCGCGTTCTGGACCTTCCTGGCGGTGCTCATCGCCGCCAACCGCCTGGTCGACCCTCGCGGCGGCGGCCTGCGCACTGTTTCGCCCTCGGTGCCCGTCGCGCTCGCCTTCGCCGAAGCGTACCTATGGGCGCTGTTCACACCGCTCATCTTCTGGCTGGCGAGCCGGTACAGTGTGGAGCGCGGCGGGCGGCTGTCGCGCGGCGCGCTCTTCCTCATCGTCGGCATCGTGATCGCCGTCTTCGTGGACCGCTCGCTCGACGTGATCCGCACCGCCGTGCTGCCGCCGCCCACTCAGGACCGCGGGCCGCGCTTCGGCCCGTCGCCGTGGTCGTTCCGGCGGCTGTCCATGATCAACGACCTCGTCACCTACCTGGGCGTGCTCTCCGCCGGCCTCGCGCGCGACTTCTCGCTGCGCTACCGGGCGCGGCGCGAGGACGCGGTGCGCTTCCAGGCCCAGGCGTCGCGCCTGGAAGCGCAGCTCGCCGAGGCGCGGCTGGACGCCCTGCGGCGCCAGCTCGACCCGCACTTCCTCTTCAACACGCTCAACGCCGTGAGCACGCTCGTGGAGCGCGACCCCAAGGGCGTGCGGCGCATGGTGTCGCGCCTGAGCCAGCTCCTGCGCCACTCCATCGAGGGCGCGACCGAGCAGGAGATCACGCTGGAGCGCGAGCTTGCGCTGCTCCAGCAGTACGTGGAGATCATGCAGATCCGCTTCCAGGGAAAGCTGGACGTGCAGATGCGCATCGCCCCCGGCACGCGCGAGGCGATGGTGCCCAACATGATCCTCCAGCCGCTCGTGGAGAACGCGCTAAAGCACGGCGTCAGCCAGACGGACGACGAAGGCCGCCTGGCGATCGAAGCCGCCATCGAAGGCCCCGACCTCGTCCTCCGCGTCACCGACAACGGTCCAGGTTTGGACGAGTTAGCGGAAGATGCGCAGTCGTTAGGAGATCGGTCGCGGCTCGGAGATGTGATGCGGACGGGAGATGCACGGCCGGCGGTCGATGCGGTCTCGGGAGATGCGCGGCCGAAGATCGTTGCTGAGACGGGAGATGCACGGCGGGCGAGCGAGAACGCTCGGACCGTCGCCGCTCGGCGGGGCGGGGGAGATGCGGCGGATGTGATGCGGCCCGCGCCGGAAGTGCCGGCGGATTGGCGGCTAGCGACGACGACGGGAGATG
>DASRQW010000246.1 GCA_035696245.1 Longimicrobiaceae bacterium
ATTTTCAACAGACTTCTAGATCGTTGCCGTCGTCCCCCGCGCGAGGTTGCAAGCGGACGCCGTCGCGCTACGTTGTCCGCTCGGCGCCGTGGCTGCGGTGCCTGTCGACAACATCCCGCCGCGGAGTGGCTGCTCTACCCCAGCCTGCGCGAGCAGATGGCTGCTGCCGCGCGATTCCCGCTCGCCCACCGTCGCCCAGCTGCGGGAGCACGTGCACGGCGCGCTGAACCGCGACCTGGACCGCTCGGTACGCATGCGGGGCAGGGTGGACGCCCTGAACCCGTGGGCGTGGCCGTTCGCCCCGGCTCCGTCGCCGCCGTCCTCGTCGCCGAAGGCACCTCCGGCATCACCGTCACCATGCGCTGGCCGCCGCGTCGCGCAGCGTCCGAGTCGCACATCCGCCATCGGCAATGGTAATGGCCTACCCGGCTCGCGGGGTGAAAAATTTTCTTGGCTGCCCTGCCCGACATCCGCCCGTTATCTCCCGATTCGGCCGGCGGCATCGAGGCGCCGATGTGTTGCTCGCACGCGGAGGACGTGCGTACGTTGCGAGCAGCGGCGCGGGAAGGCCGACCTGTGGCCCTACCGTGCATCCCCTGTCTTCATCTCCCAACCGAGCGTTCGCCCGATGCCGCTGTCTCCCCCTTCACGTGGCTACGTTTCCGCAAAGGCCGGCCGGTTCACCGAATCCGTGATCCGCGAGATGACGCGCGAGGCCGCGAAATACGGCGCCGTGAACCTGTCGCAGGGCTTCCCCGACTTCACCGCGCCCGAGGCCATCAAGGAAGCGGCGATGCGCGCCGTGGCGGCGGACGTGAATCAGTACGCGATCACCTGGGGCGCCAAGGACTTGCGCGACGGCATCGCGGCGAAGGCGGGATGGTACCTGGGCCTGGACGTGGACCCGGAACGCGAGATCACCGTCACGTGCGGATCGACGGAGGCGATGATCGCGGCGATGATGGCGACGGTGGATCCCGGCGACGAGGTGATCGTCTTCGAGCCGTTCTACGAGAACTACGGGCCCGATGCGATCCTCTCGGAGGCGACGCCGCGCTACGTGCCGCTGCGGGCGCCGGACTGGAGCTTCGACCGGGCCGATCTGGCGGCAGCGTTCAACGAGCGGACGCGCGCCATCATCGTCTGCAACCCCAACAACCCGACCGGCAAGGTGTTCGGGGATGAGGAGATGCGCTTCATCGCGGAGCTGTGCGTGGAGCACGACGTGCTCTGCTTCAGCGACGAGATCTACGAGCACATCCTCTACCCGCGGCCGGGCGCGGACGTGAAGCACCGGTCGATGGCACAGATGCCGGGGATGCGCGAGCGGACGGTGGTGATCAACTCGATGTCGAAGACGTACTCGGTGACGGGCTGGCGCGTTGGCTGGTGCATCGCCCCGGCGGAGATCACGGCGGCGATCCGGAAGGTGCACGACTTCCTGACGGTGGGCGCCGCCGCGCCGCTCCAGGCTGCGGGCGCCTTCGCGCTGCGCCTGCCGCGCGAGTACTACGCGGACCTCCAGGCCGCCTACGGGCGGCGCCGCGAGATGCTGCTTTCCACGCTGCGCGGCGCCGGGTTCGGTGTGGCGGAGCCGGACGGCGCGTATTACGTGATGGCGAATATCACGCCCTTCGCGCACCTGGGGCACGCGGACGACGTGGCGTTCACGCGCTTCCTGGTACGCGAGATCGGCGTGGCCTGCGTGCCCGGATCGTCGTTCTACAGCGCCGCCCACTGCGCCGAGCTGGGCGGCGACCGCCAGGTGCGCTTCTGCTTCTGCAAGCGCGACGAGACGTTGGCCGCGGCCGCGGAGCGGCTGGGGAGGTTGGGGAGTCTGTAGGCGGGCGGGGGAGGCTCTCCCCGGCTCGTTCCTCGCCTGTCCTCTCCCGCGAGCGGGAGAAGAAACGGGTGTGTAGTGGCTGGGGCGGTGTGCGGGTCGCGGGTGCTTCCGCCGACGGATGCGGTGGCGACTCGCGCTACGCGCTGCGGGTGGGCAGATACTGAGGATTTCGGGCGGGTGGCGGGGTGTGGGCCGCGAGGGGAGATGTGGGGCTGGGGATGCGCGAGCGGTATCAGCCTGCGCGATGCTTCGTCCGGAGGACGACCGCAGTTCGTAACCGGGCGTTTCATACGCCCGGCGGTGCCTCGGCGTGCGCCGAATCCTCCGATGCGAGCGAATCCGGGAGCCCAGGCGGATCAGCTACCCCGGCGCTCCAGCTTCACCGCTCGTCTTTGGCGATCCACTTGGAGGCGGAGGGCGGGCGGAAGGCGGCCATGCGGTCCAGGAGGCTGGCGGGGTCGGTGGATGTGAGGACCAGGTCGCGGTGCTCGGGGCGGATGAAGCCTTCGGCGACGCCGTGGTCGGC
>DASRQW010000247.1 GCA_035696245.1 Longimicrobiaceae bacterium
AGCTTGCCCTGCTCGAGCGTGACGGGCTCGCTCGACAGGCGGGAGTGCGCCGCCTGGGCGATGCACGGAAGCCCTCCGTTCTTTACGAGCTCCCCGGGGACGCCGAACCGCTCCTGTCCAGGGCGTATCCCCCCGTGCTCACCGCGCTCGTCGCGTCGGTCGTCGACACGCTTCCCCGCAGGCGGGCGAACGCGATGCTGCGCGACGTGGGACGGCGATTGGCCCGCGGCACCGGAGGCGAAGCAACCGGGACCCTCGAGCAGCGGGTAAGTGCCGCGGCCGCGATCCTCACGTCGCTGGGAGGCGATGTCGAGGTCACGCAGGATGAGGGCGCGCTGTACATCCGCGGCTCCGGCTGCCCGCTCTCGGCCACCGTCTCACATCACCCGGCGCTCTGTCGCACCGTGGAGGCGCTGTTGACGGAAGTCGTCGGGGCGCCCACACGGCAGGCGTGTGAACATGGCACTCGGCCGCGATGCCGGTTCGTGATCGAGACCGTCGACTCCGCGGCCTGAGTGCCGCGCGCCTTCGCCAGCACCGCACATCGTCACGCCGCGTTCGCGGCGTCTCACCACGGGGGAACGGCCTGATGAAGACGAAACAGGCAACATTCCAGATGCTCGTTGCGGTGACGCTGATGACCGCCGTGGCATGCGGCAAGAAGGAGAGCCCCGGCGCTGGCGACTCGACGGCAGGAATGGCGTCCACCGCTGCGACGCCCCCGATGGCCGGTGGAGACACGGCCAGGCCGGCGGCGGGAGCCGGACCGGCACTCACGGATCCGAACATCGTGTACATCCTCGATCAGGCGAATGCCGCCGACAGCGCGCGCGGCGCGCTGGCCGAGACCAGGGGCACGAGCGCGGACGTGAAGTCGTTCGGGAAGCTGATGGTCGGCGAGCATCACGCGCTGCGTGTGGCGGGGCAGAACTTGGCGAAGAAGCTCAACGTGACGCCGCAGGCGCCCCCCAACGACCAGAGCGAGGCGCAGGCGAAGGAGGAGATGGACAAGCTCCAGTCCATGCCGAAGGGGAAGGACTGGGACAAGTCCTACATCGACTACGAGGTCGGCTACCACAAGGCAGTCCTCGAGACGGCGACGAAGGCGCTCGGCGTGGCACAGAATCAGGAGTTGAAGGACCTGATCAAGAAGGCAGCGCCGGTCATCCAGCACCATCTCGACCGCGCCGAAGCGATCCAGAAGAAGCAGGGGAGCTGAGCGGAGAGGAGCGACCGAACGGACCGGCAGAAGGGGTCGCGTCGATGGCGGGTAGGCAGACCGCCTGTCCCGAACAACCGCGTATTCGGGTATGTTCCACCTTGTGGGGATTACAAGGCCGATCCCAACCGCGAAGGACTCTCGAAGATGGCGGAAGTGAATGACATGACCGAGCCGATCCTGCGTTCCGACCTGCGCTGCCCGCACTGCGCGCACACGGAGACCTTGTCGATGCCAACGGATGCCTGCGTGTTCTTCCACGAGTGCGCGGTCTGCCACAGCATCATCCGTCCAAACGCGGGTGATTGCTGCGTCTTCTGCTCGTTCGGCTCCGTCGTTTGTCCGCCGATGCAGGGTGGTGCGAGCGACTGTTGTGCCCCTGCGGCGATCCCGTCGCGAACGCCCGGAGTGACACGATGAATCGAACGGCCCAGGCGTTGTCGCGGTACGCCGGCGGTGCCGGTGCCGTCGCCGCGAGCTGCGCCGCGCTCTGCTGCGCGGGTGCGCCGATCATCCTCAGCGTTCTCGCCGCCACGGGCCTCAGCTTCCTGCGCACGGACGCCATCCTCGTCCCGGTCATCGGCGTCGCGCTGGTGATCACGCTCTGGGGATTCTGGACGGGCCGGCGCGTTCACGGCTCTTCCGGCCCGTTCGCGCTTGGCGTCGTCGGCAGCGTTGCGCTCGTCGCCGGCGTCGTGTTCGTGCACGGTGTGCCGGCGAAGGTGCTGATCGGCGCGGGCGCACTGATCCTGCTGGCCGCGACGCTCTGGAACGCGCGCCTGCCACACGCGTGTGACGTGCCCGTGCAGCTCGAGCGCTCGACGGCGTGACGACTCCGGCGCGCGAGCATTGACCATCTCTCCACTTGCCCGCTCCATCGCCCTCTTCGTCGCCGCGGGCCTCGCGGAGGTGGGCGGGGGCTACCTGGTCTGGCGATGGCTGCGCGACGGGCGAGGGGTCCTCGTGGGACTGATCGGTGGAGCGGTGCTGTTCCTCTACGGCGTGATCCCGACCTATCAGACCGAGTCGTTCGGGCGCACCTACGCAGCGTATGGGGGATTCTTCGTGGCGCTCTCGCTGCTCTGGGGCTGGGGAGTCGAGGGGCGTCGTCCGGATGCGCCGGACTTTGTCGGGGCACTCATCTGCCTCGCGGGCGTCGGCGTCATCATGTACTGGCCGCGATCGTGACCGGCGCCGGCGGTTCAGCGTTACGCACCGTACATGCGTCCCAGGGGCCGCGGAACGATCCCCTGTCGTCGGAGGTCCCGTGGAGTACACGCCGGAGTGTACCTGCGGCGCGGCGGCGCAGCCGGGGACGCGCTTGCGCGGTGCCGCCAGCCGACGTACAAAGAGGGGAGTGACGGGCCGCGGTCGCGCCGGGCGCGGCGCCGCATCACTTCCCTTCAGCTGTAGCCAGCTGCAGCAGCGGAGCCGGGCCATGCCGACGATCACGACGCGCGACGGAACCGAGATCTTCTACAAGGCGTGGGGCAGGGGCCAGCCGATCGTCTTCCACCACGGGTGGCCGCTCAGCGCGGACGACTGGGACGGACAGATGATGTTCTTCCTGCAGCGCGGGTACCGCGTCGTCGCGCACGACCGCCGCGGGCACGGGCGCTCGACCCAGACCTGGACCGGGAACGACATGGACACCTACGCCGCCGACGTCGCGGAGCTCACCGCGACGCTCGACCTCCGCGAGGCGATCCACATCGGCCACTCCACCGGCGGCGGCGAGGTGGCGCGCTACGTGGCGCGCCACGGCAAGGGCCGCGTGGCCAAGGCGGTGCTGATCAGCGCGGTGGCGCCGATCATGGTCAGGACCGACGCGAATCCCGGCGGGCTGCCCATCAGCGTCTTCGACGAGCTCCGAACCAACACGGCCTTCAACCGCGCGCAGTTCTACCTGGATTTCACCATCCCCTTCTACGGCTACAACCGCCCCGGCGCGAAGGTGTCGGAGGGCGTGCGCCAGAACTGGTGGCGGCAGGGGATGATGGGGAGCGTGCAGGCC
>DASRQW010000248.1 GCA_035696245.1 Longimicrobiaceae bacterium
CCGGCTTCGCCTTCGGCTTCGACCGCATCGTGATGCTGCTCGCGAAGGCGCAGAGCCTCCGCGAGGTCATCGCGTTCCCCAAGACGACCTCGGCGCGGGCGCTCTTCGAGGGCTCGCCCACGCCGCTGGCCGACGCGGACCTGCGGGAGGCCAACATCCGGACGCTCGGCGCCTGAGCCGCGGAATGCGGCGCGGGGCCGCGCATCTTCATCGAACGACGTACATCTCCAGAAGGACGCGGAAGATAGATGCCTGAGACCCAAGCCCCGCCCGTCCAGCACCGTCTGGGCACCGAAGGCGCCGACTACCTGATCCTGAACGGGGTCAACGACGCACACCTCACCGAGCTGGGCCGCCTGAGCGGCCTGCGGGTCGTCCTTCGCGGCGACCAGCTCCTGCTGTCGGGGAAGATGGAGGACGTGGAGCGCGCCGTGCCCGTGGCCCAGCACATGATCGAGCTGGCGCGCACCGGCGTGCCCTTCGGCACCGAGGACCTGGAGCGTTTCTTCGACGCCTCGCGCACCGCCGGTGAGGCGGGCCCGTCGCGCCTGGCCGAGAGCGGCCGGGTGGTGGTGCCCGGCGCCAAGAAGTCCATCTCCGCCAAGTCCGAGGGCCAGCGGCAGTACATGCAGGCCATCGAGGACCACGACGTGGTGATCGGCATCGGTCCCGCCGGCACCGGCAAGACGTACCTGGCGGTGGCGATGGCGGTGGACGCGCTGTTCAAGAAGCGCGTGAAGCGCATCATCCTCGCCCGCCCGGCCGTGGAGGCGGGCGAGAACCTGGGCTTCCTGCCGGGCGACCTGCAGGAGAAGATCGACCCGTACCTCCGCCCGCTGTACGACGCGCTGGAGGACATGATCCCGCCGGACCGGCTGCGCCGCGCGCTGGAGTCGCGCGCCATCGAGATCGCGCCGCTGGCGTACATGCGCGGCCGCACGCTCCAGGACGCCTTCGTGATCCTGGACGAGGCGCAGAACGCCACGCGGGCGCAGATGAAGATGTTCCTCACGCGCCTGGGCCTGAACTCCAAGGCCGTCATCACCGGCGACAAGACGCAGATCGACCTGCCGCGGCGGGAAGATTCGGGGCTGATCGAGGTGGAGCAGGTGCTGAAGGGGGTGGAGGGCATCTCGTTCGCCTACATGAAGGGCACCGACGTGATCCGGCACCGGCTGGTGAAGGAGATCATCCGCGCCTACGCCGCCGCGAGTGGCGAGGAGGAGGAGCGGGACGGCTGATGAAGGGCAACGGGGAGCGCACGCCGCCCGCCCGCCGCGCGGTGGGTGCCGCCCCGGAGCCTGAGCCGGGGCGCGGCCGGCGCGCGCGCCTGGCGAAGCATGCCGGCCGCGCCGCGCTCCTGCTGGCGGTGGCGGCCGTCGTGTACCTGCTCTTCCCCGGCGTCCACGGGGAGGGGGGGCTGGAGCGGGGCACCGTGTCGCGGCGCGACCTGGTGGCCCGCTTTCCGTTCGTGGTGCCCAAGACCGAGCCCGAGCTGCGCCGCGAGCGCGACGAAGCCGCCGCGGGCGTCCCGCCCGTCTTCGCCTACTCCCCCGGCGGGGCGGACACCACGCTCGCCGGTCTGACCGCCTTCTTCCGCTCGGCCGACTCCGCTCTCGCCATCCCGGGGGCGGACGCCCGTGCGACGGCGATGTCCGTCCTCGAGCGCGCCCGCATCCCCGTCACCCTCGGCTCGGTGCAGGCGCTGGGCGACTCCGCGCGCCGCGCGGCCCTGCGCGGCGCGACCGAGCGCGCCGTGCGCGAGACGCTGCCCCGTGGCGTCGCCCACGCGTCGCTCGTGGGCCAGGGCACGTCCGTGCTCCGCGTTCGCCGCGGCGGGGCGGAGCGCCTCCTCCCGGCCGACTCCATCCTCTCCGCCGAGCGGCTGTACGCCGCCGCCGCCGCCGCCCTGCCGGCCGAGGCGGGCGCGGACGCGGCGGAGCTCCAGCGCCTTCTCCTCATCCGCTACTTCCGCCCGACGCTCGTCCCCGACGCCGCCGCGACCGACGCCGCGCGCGCCCGTGCCCGCGCGGCGGTGGACACGGTCGCGGCGACAGTGCTGCCGGGCGAGAAGGTGGTCGCCGCGGGGCAGCAGGTGGGCGAGCGCGAAGAGGCGCGGCTGCGGGCCTACGAGGCCGCGGCCGAGCAGCACAGGCAGACGGCGGAGGGCACGCACACCGCCACCCGCGCGGCCGGCGCTATCCTCTACAACGCGCTGCTGCTCTGCATCCTGGGCGCGCTGCTCCGCCTGTCGCGCAACTCGCTGTACGACGACGACCGCGCCGTCATCTTCCTCGCGCTGTGCATCGTCGCCGTTGCGGGGCTGGCGGCGGTGATCGCCCGGGCGGACTTCCCGCCGGAGCTGATCCCCGTGCCGTTCGTGGCCCTGCTCGTGGCCGTGCTGTGGGGCGGGCGGCTGGCGCTGGCGAGCGCGCTGGTGCTGGCGCTGCTCATCGGCGGGCAGCCGCCGTTCGTGGGCCTCGCCGTCCCGTTCTCCCTCGCCGTGACCGGCGCCGCGGCGGCGTTCGGCGTGCGCGTGGCCGAGCGGCGGCTGCAGACGTGGCTGGTTATCGCCATCATCGCCGCGGCGGGCGTGGCGGCGGCGGTCGCGACGGGGCTGCTGCGGTCGCGGGGGATGGGCGAGATCGGCTGGTCCGCGCTGTGGATGACCGCCAACGCCGTCGCCTCGTCGCTCCTCGCCGTCGGCGTCCTGCCGCTGGCGGAGTGGTTCACGCGCGTGACCACGAACCAGACGCTGATGGAGCTGGCGAACCCCAACCAGCCGCTCCTCAAGCGGCTCGCGTTCGAGGCGCCGGGCACGTACGCGCACACCATCAGCGTGGCGAACCTGGCCGAGAGCGTGTGCAACGCCATCGGCGCCAACGCGTTGCTGGCTCGCGTGGGCGTCTACTACCACGACGTGGGCAAGGTCGCCAAGCCGCAATTCTTCATCGAGAACCAGCCGCGCGGCCGCAACCCGCACGACAAGCTCAAGCCGTCCATGAGCGCCGCCATCGTCCGCAGCCACGTCGTGGAAGGCGTGCGGCTGGCGGACGAGGCGCGTCTGCCCGCCGCCGTGAAGGCGTTCATCACCGAGCACCACGGCACGCAGCAGATCTCCTTCTTCCTGGACCAGGCCAAGGCGGGCGACCCGGAGTGCCGCGTGAACGCGGCGGACTTCGCGTACGCCGGTCCTCGCCCGCAGTCGCGCGAGACCGCCGTCGTCATGCTCTCCGACTCGGTGGAGTCCGCCACGCGCGCGCTGGCCGACCCCACGCCGCAGCGCATCCGCGAGCTGGTGGAGCGCATCGTATCCGCCAAGATCGCCGCGGGGCAGCTGGACGAGTCGCCGCTCACGCTGCGCGAGATCGGCATCGCCAAGGACGTGCTCGCCAAGGGCCTGCTGGCGATGTATCATCACCGCCTCGACTACCCCGCCGCCCCCGCTCCCTCGCCCGCCGACACGCGCACCTCCACCGGCCGGCGGTCCGCGGACGCGCCGGGAGATGCGGACTCGTCGCCAGACGGACGGAAGAACGGAAAGCGGCCGAAGGACGGCGTCGTGTCGGGAGATGTACGGCAGACGGTCGATGCGGTCCCGCCGGCCGGGAAGCCGTCGGCGGCGGATCTACCGTCATCCGGCAGCGCTTCCGCCGATGCGGGGTCGTCGCCTTCCCGCGGCACCTCGGCGGATGCGGGGGTAACGGCGGTGGATGGGCCGCTGGCCGATGCAGGCGTGGCGCCGGTGGATGGGAGGACGGACGATGCGGACGGGGCGGGTCCAGTCGGCGCGGGAACGGCGAACGCGGACGGCGCGGGCACTTCCACAAAGACGGGGGCGGTGGATGGGTGAGCTGGTGGTGGAGATAAGCGTGGGAGAAGGCGTGAGCCCGCCGGTGGATGCCGGGCGGGTGGAGGCCGCCGTGCGGGCCGTCCTCGCGGCAGAGGGCGTGGATGAGGCCGAGATGTCCATCGTGCTCGTCGGCGACGCGGAGATCGCCGCGCTGAACGAGGAATATCTCGATCACGAGGGTCCCACGGACGTCATCTCCTTCCACCTGCACGAAGAGGGCGACCCGCCGCTGGGCGACGTGTACGTGGGCGTGGAACAGGCCGCCCGCCAGGCCGCTGAGTTCGGCGCCACGCCGGCCGAAGAGGTCGTGCGCCTCGCCGTGCACGGCACGCTTCACGTCCTGGGCTGGGACCATCCGAAGGACGACGACCGCGGCGACTCGCCCATGTTCCGGCGCCAGGAAGAGCTGCTGCGCGCTCTGGCGGACGGGGAGCGCCCGTGACGCCGGTGGACGCCGCCGAGGAGATGGACGCCCGGGAGCTGGCGGACCACATCCGCGAGCTGATCGAGGCGGGGAACGAGGAGGGGCTGCGGGCGCTGGTCTCGCCCTTCCACCCCACCGACCTGGCCGACGTGCTGGAGGAGCTGGACGAGGACGAGCGCACCGCCGTGCTCCAGGTGCTCACCCACGACCCCGCCCTCGCCGCCGAGGCGCTGGCCGAGATGGAGTGGGAGGAGCACCCCGAGGAGTCGCTGGCCTCGCTCGATGCGGACCAGATCGCCGCCGTGGTCGCCGAGCTGTCGGACGACGACGCCGCCGACATGATCGGCGAGATGGACCCGGAGGACCGCGACCGCGTGCTGGCCGCGCTGCCGCACGAGGACGCGGGCGACATCCGCGAGCTGCTGGCGTACGACGAAGAGTCTGCCGGCGGCATCATGACCACCGAGCTCGTCGCCGTGCCCGAAGGCCTCACCTCGGCCGAAGCGATCGACGAGATCCGCCGCCAGGCGCAGGAGGTCGACAACTTCTACAGCATCTTCGTGGTCGGCGCCGACGGGCGGCTCCAGGGCACCGTGCCGCTCCAGAAGCTGGTCACCGCCCGCCGCGACGCCCACATCTCCGAGCTGGTGGAGCCGCCGGAGGCCACCGTGCTGCCGGAGACCGACCAGGAGGAGGTGGGCCGCGTACTGTCGCGCTACAACCTCCCCGCGGTGCCGGTGGTGGACCACGGCGGCAGGCTGCTGGGCGTCGTGACCTTCGACGACGTCATCGACATCATCGAGGCCGAGAGCACCGAAGACATCCTCAAGTTCGGCGGCGTGTCGGAAGAGGAGGAGCTGCGCGGCGGCGCCATCGCCGCGGTGCGCTCGCGCTTCCCGTGGCTGGTGGTGAATCTGGGCACCGCCTTCGCCGCCGCGGCCGTGTACGCGCCGTTCAGCGAGACCATCAGCCGGTTTCCCGCCATCGCGGCGTGCGCCACCATCACCGCCGGCATGGGGGGCAACGCGGCCACGCAGGCGCTGGCCGTCACCGTGCGCCGCCTCGCGCTGACCCGCGACGCCGCGAGCGGGCGCGGCGAGATCGTGGGCAAGGAAGTCCTGGTGGGGCTCGCCAACGGGCTGGGCAACGGGATCATCGCCGGCATCGCCATCGCGCTTCTGGCGGACAGCTACTACCACGCGCACCCCATCCTCGGCCTCGTCGTCACCCTGGCGATGTGGGGCAACCTCGTGGTCGCGGGCGTCACCGGCGGCCTGGTGCCCATCCT
>DASRQW010000249.1 GCA_035696245.1 Longimicrobiaceae bacterium
GGTGGTGCCCTCGCTGGACCTCATGCTCACCCTGGGCGGCGACGGCACCCTGCTGCGCGGCGCGCGCATCGTGGCGCACGCGCGGGTCCCCGTGCTCGGCATCAATCTGGGGCACCTGGGCTTCCTCACCTCGGCGGCGCCCGAGGAGCTGGAGCGGGCCCTGCAGCTCTGGTTCGCGGGCGACTTCGAGCTCGACGAGCGCATGGCGCTGGCGGTGCGCTTCACCCGCGAGGGGGGCGAGGAGGGGGGCGAGTACCTGGCGCTGAACGACGCCGTGCTGCACAAGGGCGGCGTGGCGCGCGTGATCCGCCTGGTGGTCCGCGCCCGCCACGAGGAGGTAGGCACCTACAGTTCCGACGGCATCATCCTGGCGACGCCCACGGGCTCCACCGCGTACTCGCTGAGCGCGGGCGGACCCATCATCTCGCCGCTGGTGGACTGCATCATCGCCACGCCCATCTGCCCGCACACCCTCGCCGTGCGCCCCCTCGTCCTCCCCGCGGACGAGACGATCACGGTGGAGGCGCTTTCGCCCGCGGACGAGCTGATCCTGACCATCGACGGGCAGGAAGACCTGCGCCTCGCGCCCGGTGAGAAGGTCACGGTGAGCTGCGCGCCCAACCGCGTGCGCCTCGTCCGCTTCGCCGGCCAGACCTTCTTCTCCACCCTCCGCCGGAAGCTCCGCTGGGGTGACCTGGTGGAGCGGGAGCGGTAGAGTCCGCGGATTCTACGTCATCCAAGACAGGCACGGTTGAGGGCGCCGGACCGATCCACGAACGCGTTTCCGTCACTTCGACCGGGACGCGTTCGCGTTGTGAGCGGGAGCCCGTCGCAGGAGAGACGGAAGAACCTCACGCGGAGGCGCGGAGTCGCGGAGAACAACTCTCTTCTCCTGCAGTTCTCCGCGTCCTCCGCGTCTCCGCGTGAGCCTGCTTTTTCCGGGTGATCGCGCCGGGTGTCTGGTCGATTTTTCACGAGGACGAACCGCGGGCGGGAGGACGGGAGTGGCGAAGGCGATCAGCTTCATGGAGTTCCGCAGGCGGGCGCAGGCGGTGTTCGACCAGGTTCCGGACGAGTACCGGCGCGGCGTGGACGAGCTGGTGGTGGAGCGCCAAGCGGTGCCCGATCCCGAGCTGGAGGACGTGTACACGCTCGGCGAGTGCGCGACCGGCGAGCACGACCCCGACCCGGAGTCCGCGCGGACGCTGCGCTCTTTCGTGGTGCTCTACTACGGCTCGTTCGTCGCCCTCTCCCGGCTGGACGACGCGTGGGACTGGGACGAGGAGATCTGGGAGACCATCACCCACGAGATCCGCCACCACCGCGAGACCGCCGCGGGCGAGGACGCGCTGGAAGACGTGGACTATGCCGACGACCAGAGCTTCCTGCGGCGCGAGGGCAAGCCGTTCGACCCGCACTTCTACCGCTCCGGCGAGCCCGCCGGCCCCGCCGCGTGGGAGGTCGCGCGCGAGCTGTTCGTGGAGCGCCGGCTGACGGACGCGGAGTTCGCCGCTCTCTCGGACGTCCGCGTGGCGTGGGAGGGCGGGGAAGTGCGCATCTCCCGTCCCGCCGAGCTGGGCGACGTGCACTTCGTGGAGGTGGATGGAGCGGAGGTCGACGGCGTGCCCGTGACGGTCGTTCTCGTCCGCAAGCGCGGCGCGTGGGAGACGCTGCGCGGTCTGTTCTCGCCGCGCGAGCCGAAGGTGCTGGAAAGCCGGGCGGACGCGCTGCCGCTTCCGGTCGACGGCTAACTTCCGCGCTGGCGGGCCGCCCGCGCCCGGCGATAGCTTGGGCGGCGAAGGCGGCGCCGCCTTTGCAGCGTGTGGCGGCGCGGCATCGGATGGGCGGACCGGGCACACGGGAGGGGCGCTTTGGCGGACCAGGACGGGGCACAGGGGCGGCGGGACGCGGGCGGCGCGCCGCGGCTCACGCCGTACGAGATGGTGTTCGGCGAGGCGGGGTTCGAGTCCGCCATCTTCCCCGCGCTGCTGCGCGAGGCCGACGAGCGCGGCGAGGACCCGGCGCGCCGCGAGCGCTTCGCCTTCCTCACCGTGGGCAGCGACGCCCTGCGCGACGTGATCCCCGCCGACGCGCCCGCCGAGGCGCTGGAGCAGCACCGCGCGCTGCTGTACCACTCTTTCAACTTCTGGCGCTTCGGGCGGCGGCTGTACACGCTGGAGGCGCCCGTCGCGCGCTACCTGGTGGAGGCCGCGCCCACGCTGGCCGACTGGGACCTGGCGATGCCGCATCCGTCGGTGTACGTGCAGCTCCCGCCGCAGCTCTTTTGGGCCAGCATCTCGCCAGACGCGACGCCGGAGCCGGTGGACGGCTTCTTCGCCGTGGAGACGCGCGGCAACGACCCGCTGGGCCCCGCGTACCGCGAGCTGACCGCGCTGATGGTGCTGGGCATGCGCCGCGAGCGCGCCGGCTTCAGCATCATCCCCTTCGACACCGAGGTGGGGCCCGGCATCGCGGCGGACTGGGCGGAGGCGCCGGGCCGCGACGGCGCGCGCGACTTCGCCAGCGTGCTGCCCGGCGGCGAGATGGCGGGCCTGTACTCCATCCTCACCTCTGCCGAGGCGCTGAAGCTGCTGGCGCGGGCGCTCTGGTACGTCGACCAGAACCCGGACCTCGTGCTCGCCGAGCACGCGCCCGAGCGCCGCACGCACGACCGCCCCGGCTCCATCGCCCTCTCCCACCTGCCGTATTCCCGCGTCGTGCTCGATTCGGCGCAGGCGGAGACGATCCCCGATCCGGCTGGAGATGCACGGCAGGGCGGGGAATCGGGAGATGCGGGGCAGGGCATCTCCGCATCCCCCGAAGCTGGATCTGCGGATGCGCGAGCGGCTGGCGGCGGATCGGGTGACGGTGGGACGGTCGACGGCGGGACGGCCACGGGTCGATCGAGGGGCGGAGGATCGGACGACACGGATTCGGGAGATGCGGGGCGGGCGGACGGCGCGGATGCCGGCGCATCTCCCGATGTCGACGAGGGGCGGTGACGGGGGCGGAGGTCGCGACGGTCCTGGCGGAGATCGCCATGCTCAGCGAAGTGCTGGGCGAGAACCCGTTCCGCGCGCGCGCCTTCGCTGCGGCGGCGCGGGCGCTGGAGGGCTCGGGAGCGGACCTGGACAGGCTCGCGCGCGAGGACGCGCTGACCACGCTGCCGGGCGTGGGCGAAGGCATCGCATCCACCATCCGCGAGCTGGTGCTGGACGGCCGCTCGGGCCTGTACGACCGCCTGCGCGAGCAGATGCCCGTGGGCCTGTACGAGGTGATGCGCGTGCCCGGCCTCGGTCCCAAGCGGGCGCACACGCTGCACACCGCGCTGGGCGTGGACTCTCTGGACGCCCTCGAAGCCGCCGCGCGGGCGGGGAAGGTCGCCGCGCTGCCCGGCTTCGGCGCCAAGACCGAGGCGAAGGTGCTGGAAGGCATCGCCTTCGCGCGGTCGCTGCGCGGGCGGCGGCGCTACCCGGCCGCGCTGGAGGTCGCGGTGCGCCTGCTGGAATGGTTGCGCGCCAACGACCACGTATCCGCCGCCGAGATCGCGGGCGACGTGCGCCGGCGCATGGAGATCGCCGAGTCGGTGGATCTCGTCGCCGCATCCGACCATCCCGCCGCGGTCCTCGCCGGCTTCCGCAGCCTGTCCGGCGTGGCGGAGAGCGAGATCGAGGCGCGCGACCGCGCCTGCATCGTCTTCTCCGACGGCCTCTCCGCGCATCTCCACGTCGTGCCGCCCAAGCAGTTCGTCGCCGCCGTCGTCGTCGCCACCGGCAGCGGGAAGCATGTCTCCGCGCTCCAAGCGCTGGCGGAAGAGAAGGGCTTCACGCTCGACGCGACCGGGCTGCGCAAATCGCGCCGTGTCGTGGAGCTGGCGGACGAGGAGGCGCTGTACGGCGCGCTGGGCCTGGCCTACGTGCCGCCGGAGCTGCGCGAGGACTGGGGCGAGGTGGAGGCCGCCGCGGCGGGCCGCATCCCCCGGCTGGTCGAGATGGACGACCTGCGCGGGACCTTCCACTGCCATACGACGTATTCGGACGGCAAGGCGACGGTGGCCGAGATGGCGGAGGCGGCGCGGGAGCGCGGCTGGCAGTACCTGGGCCTCGGCGACCACTCCAAGTCCGCCGGCTACGCGGGCGGCCTCTCCCCCGCCGCGGTGCGGAAGCAGCACCGCGAGATCGACGCCTGGAACTGCGCCAACGGCGGCAAAGGCGAGGACCGTTTCCGCATCTTCAAGGGCATCGAGTCCGACATCCTGTCCGACGGCAGCCTGGATTACGACGACGACGTGCTGGCGAGCTTCGACTACGTGGTCGGCTCGGTGCACTCCGCGTTCGGGCTGCCGGAGCGGAAGATGACCGACCGCATCATCCGCGCGGTGCGCAATCCGCACATCACCATCCTGGGCCACGCTACCGGCCGCCTGCTGCTGTCCCGCGGCTCGTACGCGGTGGACGTGCGCGCCGTGATCGACGCTGCGGCCGAGCACGGCGTGGCGGTGGAGATCAACGCCGACCCCGTGCGGCTGGACCTGGACTGGCGGCACGTGCGCTACGCGGGCGAGAAAGGGGTGCTGGTGCCGATCGACCCCGATGCGCATTCCACGCGTGCGCTGGGCAACGTGGCCTTCGGGGTGAACGTGGCGCGCAAGGGCTGGCTCACTGCGCCGCAGGTGCTGAACACGTGGACGCTGGAAGAGGTGGAGGAGCACTTTGGCAAGAGAAAGCAACAAGGCGCGCCGTGAGCGCACGGCCGCCATCCTGGAGCACCTGGCCGCGCTGTACCCGGACAGCCGCTGCTCCCTCACGCACGACGACCCGCTGCAGCTGGTGGTCGCCACCGTGCTCTCCGCGCAGTGCACCGACGCAGCGGTGAACCGCGCCACGCCCGCGCTGTTCGAGAGGTACAGGACCGCGCAGGACTACGCGGACGCATCGCAGGCGGAGATGGAAGATGCGCTGAAGACGCTCAACTTCTTCCGCAACAAGGCGAAGGCGCTCATCGGCCTGGGCCGCGCGCTGGTGGAGCGCCACGGCGGCGAGGTGCCGCGCGACCTGGACGCGCTCACGGCGCTGCCCGGCGTGGGGCGGAAGACGGCCAACGTGGTGCTGGGGGTGGGCTTCGGCATCGCCGAGGGCGTGGTGGTGGACACGCACGTCAAGCGCATCGCCGCGCGCCTGGGGCTCACGCTGGAGGAGGACCCGGAGAAGGTGGAGCGCGACCTCCTGCCGCTGCTCCCGCCCGAGGCGCGCGTCATCTTCACGCACCGCATCATCGACCACGGCCGCGCCGTCTGCACCGCCCGCCGCGCGCTGTGCGACACGTGCACGCTCGTGGACCTGTGCGCCTCCGCCCCCGGCGCGCCGGCCCGGCGCCCGCGTGCGGCTGCGCGGAAGCGCGTGACGACCGCCGGGACGGGGATATGAGCACCGAATCTCCGCCCACCGCACCCGCGCCGGTGGAGGTCGCCTCGATCTTCGGCGGCGTGGCGACGCCGGGGGATGCGGTCTCCATCAACCCCGAAGCGGGCTGGCACCCCGTCACCGAAGACCCCCGCGAGCGCGAGGCGGGCGTCCGCGCCACCGACCGTTCGCTGGAGCGCTTTCCGTACCTCGCCTGGCGCTTCGGCGAGCGCGGGCGCCGCTTCTGCGAGAGCGACAGCGCGTGGATGGCCACCCTCGCGGGCGATGCACGCCACGCCGCGCGGCAGCTCACCTGGCTGGCCGGGGTGCTGGGCGCCCGCGGAATGCCGTCGCTCTGCCTGGAGACGCACGCGCGGCACCTCCACGCCGAGCTGGTCCTCGCCGTCGCCTCGCGCGAGACCGCCTACGACGCCATCCTCTCCGCTGCGGACGCGCTACGCGCCAGCCGCGACGCCGTGATGCCGGGAGATGCGCTCGCTGCCATCGCCCGTGACTTCACGCAGCGCGCGGGAGATGCGGCGCCGGCAGAATCCCGCGGCTTCGGCGAGATCCTCGCCGCCGCCGTGGCCGACGAGCGCTCCGGCATCCCCAACGCCGTGGAGAGCGTCCTCGCCTGGGCGGCGGACGCATCCCGCTTCGATGCGCGGTGGATCGACGCCGTCCTCACCACCGTGGAAGCAGCGCGCGCCTCTTGAACCATCGACGGCGGAGCGTTGGCTGGCAGATGATGGAATCTTGGCCGTGGCCTCGCGTCCCGCATGGGCACACATGGCGACGTTCGTTGCATCGCTCCGGGAGCCGGCGTAGCTTGCGGATAGGGACCGTGCTGGCCCACGCCACTCGCAAGGAGACTCCCATGGACCAGCGCAAGCTCGACCTCACCGATCTGACCGTGGACTCGTTCACCACCGCGGCTTCGGCAGCGGGCTCCAACACGACGGATCCGGATTTCTGCTGCACCGGCTGCGACAGCGGCTGCGGCATCTTCTACACCGCGGGCTGCACCGCCAGCGGCACCAGCACCACGGACGGCATCCACTGCGTCTACGAGCTCGACGCCACCGGCTGACCTTTCCCATCGCCGTTCGGCAAAGCAGCCTTCGACCGTTCCCCACCCACCGATTTCCGCCGGCGCGGTCCCCCCTCGCTGCACCTCCACGCCGAAGCTCGCCCATCTTCCGAAACGCGTCACCTCACCTGGACGCGAGCCTTCGCGCGTCCGCGATCTTCGAGGCACGGTCTGTGACGAAGGGTCGCAAGATGATCTTCCGACGGATGTAAACGTGCGATTCACGCCGAAAGGAGGGATACGCGAGCGTCACATAACCGGACGTTTGTTGCGCGATGCCGCATCTTCGGATACCTTGCATCCGGGACCGCGCCTGGCTCACGTCACTCCCAAGGAGACTCCCATGAACCAGGTCAAGCTCGACATCGACGCCCTCACGGTCGACACCTTCGCCACCACGCCCGCCACCGCGGCGCCCGCCGTGATCACCACCCCAGGAGGTTTCTGTTGCACCGGCTGCGACAGCGGCTGCGGCATCTTCTACACGGCGGGCTGCGAGAACAGCGGCACCAAGACCACGACCGGCGACGACAGCGTGTTCATCTGCGCCGCGTAGCCTCACCCGCACGACCCTGGCCCCACCTCACGCAACACAGCCGCTCGGCGCGGTCCCATCTGCTCCGCACCCTTTCAATCGAAGCTCGTCGTTTTGCTCCGCCCGATCCGGCAGAGCGGCCGTTCCGGATCCGCTTCCGTTGCGTCCCGGCTCGCCGGACCGTCACGTCTCCGGCTGTCTCAGCGAGCGATCTTACACACGTGAACGACACATATTCAGACGTTTTATTGCGCCGTGACGTCTGCCCGGTTAGCTTCCGTTCGGGACCGCGCTTGGCCCAACGACCCTCCGAAGGAGAATCCAATGGACCAGCGCAAGCTCGACCTCACCGACCTCATCGTGGACTCGTTCGACACCTCGGCCATGGTCGCGACCAGCGCCGGCAAGACGGCCATCGACATCTTCTGTTGCACCGGCTGCGCGAGCGGCTGCGGGATCAACCCGACCGCCGGCGGCTGCGCGAGCGGCGGTGGTGACCAGACGATCGCGGTCCTTGCCGTGATGTGATCGTCCCCGCAGCCTCCCGAGGCTGCGGTACGTAGCACCTTCCAGCCCTCATCGACACGCACTCGCCGGCGCGGTCCCACCTCCCCCGGCGCACCCCCCGTCTCGCTCTTCTTCGGCCGCTCCCGCCCCATTCCCGGTCAACGCGCCGCTCTCCGCCATCCGTCGACCGTGCCGCGCAACGCTGCGTTCCTCCAGTGCATCCAGCCGGTGGCGAACGCCGGAGACAGGCCGGGAACGCACTGGTGTGATGATCGTTCGCGGCACATCTCACAATCACTTATTCGGACGTTTGTTGCCTCAGCCGCAGGCTCCGGTTAGTATCCGCCCGGGGACCGCGTTCGGCCAAACGACATTCCCAAGGAGCATCCAATGGAACAGTACAAGCTCGACACCGACTTCACCGTGGAAACGTTCGATCCCGCCGTGGAAGTCGCCCGGAGCGTGGCCGTCATGAAGTGCACGGGCTGTCCGAGCGGCTGTGGCATCTTCCCCGAGCCGTCCCTCGACACCGCGTGATCCGATACCGCTGCCCAACCGGCAGCGGTTTCTCGTAGCATCTTTTCCGCCCTCAGCGAACCACATCTGCCGGCGCGGTCCCCGCCTCGTCTGCATGCGCCCCGGCTCGCCACGCCGTCTCTTCCGCCTCCGCGGGAGACGGCACTCCGCAGTGCCTCGATCTCGGCGACTCGAATCTTCGCTACATCTGAAACAAACTCCTTTAAACGACTTAATTTGCACATTTCCAGACACGTCACTATCATCTTCCCAGCGACCGCACCCGCCGCCACTCTTCTCTCCCGGAGACCTCCCCATGAGCAAGCTCGATCTCGACTCCCTGACCGTTAGCTCCTTCGCGACGTCCGACGAGCCCACCACCGAGATGATGATCGCGCAGCAGCGCATCACGCCCATGTGTTGTACCGGCTGCGTGAGCGGCTGCGGGATCAACCCCACGGCCAGCGGGTGCGATTCCGGCGGCGGTGGCAGCATCATGATGTAGCTGCGGCACATGCCCGAGGGGAGCGCGAGCCGCTTCCCTCCGGGCGCGGCCCGCGAAGAGCCCCCGCCGGG